>SLST01000112.1 GCA_007130265.1 Spirochaetales bacterium | reverse complement strand
CGACTGAGCATGAAGAGGCCCGGCCGCAGGCCGGGCCTCGTGAGCCAGAACCCCGGGGAGGATCCCGATTGGCACCCATTCTCGAGATGAGGGGCATAACCAAGCGCTTTCCCGGCGTGGTGGCGAACGACGATATCACGCTCGGCATTGACGAAGGCGAGATACACGCGCTCGTTGGTGAGAACGGGTCGGGGAAGTCGACCCTCATGAATATCCTCTACGGGCTGTACCATGCCGATGCCGGCGAGATCCTGGTCAGCGGAGAACCGACGAGGATCGCCGACGCCCGGGATGCGATTCATCTGGGTCTCGGCATGGTCTTCCAGCACTTCATGCTGGTTGATACGCTCACCGTCGCGGAGAACGTCATACTCGGCGCAGAGCCCGAGAGGCTGCGTTTCGTCGACTACCGGACCGCGGTTGAACGGGTCGAGGCGCTCGCTCGTGACTACGGGCTGGCGGTTGACGCTCGGGCAAAAGTATCCGAGATCTCGGTGGGCCAACAGCAGCGCGTCGAGATCCTCAAGGCGCTTTACCGGAACGCGAGGGTGCTGATCCTCGATGAGCCGACCGCGGTGCTCACTCCCCAGGAGACCGAAGAGCTGTTTCAAGTCCTGAAGAACCTCAAACAGCAGGGCACGACGATCGTCTTCATCACCCACAAGATAAAGGAGGTCCTGGCGATCTCGGACCGGGTGAGCGTGCTGCGGCGAGGGAAACTCATGGGCACCCGCGACACGGCGGAGACGAGCCAGCGGGAGCTCGCCGAACTGGTGGTTGGCCGCGAGGTGCTCTTGCGGGTGGAGAAGACGCCGGCAGAGCCGGGAGAAACGGTCGCGGCCGTCGCCGGACTGACCGTACGCGACCGGCGTGGCGCTGTGCTCGTGAACGATGTGTCACTCGAGGTTCGGCGCGGCGAGGTGCTCGGCATCGCAGGGGTTGAGGGCAACGGCCAGCAGCCCCTCGTGGAGGCGATCACGGGGCTCCTGAGACCGGACTCCGGTGAGATAGCGCTCCACGGACGTCCTATCCACGGCCTGGGTCCAATGGCGATCAAGAAGCGCAGAGTCAGCTACATTCCGGAGGACCGGCACAAGCGGGGCCTTATTCTCGACTACAGCGTCGCCGACAATCTCATACTCGGGCTCCATTCTGAGGCCCCCTTCGTCGAGCGCTACCTCTTCCGCAATGCGAAGCAGATCGCGGAACACGCGGAGAAACTGGTCCGCGAGTACGATATCCGTCCGCCGAATCCGAGACAGATCGTGCGCACGTTCTCCGGGGGGAATCAACAGAAGATCGTCGTCGCCAGGGAGTTCTCGCGCGCTCCTGAGTTTCTCGTCTGTTCACAGCCGACGAGAGGTCTCGACATAGGTGCCATAGAGTTCATTCACGAGGAGATTATCCGCCAACGCGATCAGGGCACGGCGGTCCTCCTCGTTTCCGCTGAGCTCGACGAGATCCTCGCGTTGAGCGACAGGATCGCCGTGATGTACGGCGGCAAGATCGTCGCGGTGATGCCGGTTGAAGAGTCGGACGAGCGCCACCTCGGGTATCTAATGCTTGGGGGAGATCCGGATACGGCCGAAGGAGCCCGCCTTGGTAGCCCAGCAAACTAGCCTCACCAGACGTGATGTGTTGGTCCCGGTGTTGTCGGTCGTCCTCGCCTTGCTCGCCGGTTCGGTGTTCATCCTTATCGTGGGGGAGAATCCCGTCACCGCGTACGGCGTTCTCTTTCGCGAGTCCTTCGGCAGTGTGCGGAATATCGCCGCGACTCTCCAGCGTGCAACGCCGCTGGTCTTCACGGGTCTCGCCGTTGCCTTCGCCTTTCGATGCGGGCTGTTCAACATCGGGGCCGAAGGACAGCTGTACGTCGGCGCGATGGTCGCGGCGATCATCGGCGTATCTCTTGCCGGCCTTCCCCGCCTGATCCACCTTCCCCTTGCCGTCGTCGCCGGTATGCTCGCCGGTGGCGTCTGGGCCTTCGTCCCGGGCATACTCAAGGCGAAGCTGGGAGTCCATGAGGTCATCAACACCATCATGATGAACTTCATCGCGTATTTCCTCACCGACTATCTCGTTACCGGGCCCTTCCACGGCGGCAGATGGGCGCCGGAGACCGACAGGATTGCCGACTCCGCGGCGCTTGCACGACTGTTCCCGCCTACGCGACTGAATGGTGGTATCATCCTCGCTCTTGGAGCTATCGCCGTCATCTACGTGATCCTCTGGAAGACGAAGGTCGGTTACGAGATCAGGGCGGTCGGGCTCAACGCGACGGCGGCCGAGTACGGCGGGATCAGCGTGTCCCGCAACATGGTGCTCGCCATGGTCGTGAGCGGCGCATGTGCAAGCCTTGCCGGAGTGGAGCAGGTGCTCGGGGTCCACGGCCGGTTCATCCAGCGGTTCTCCCCTGACCTGGGGTTCGTTGGAATCGCGGTCGCGCTGCTCGGCAAGAATCATCCGGTGGGGGTGCTTCTCGCGGCGATCCTGTTCGGCGCGCTTCGCACCGGGGGCGCGGCGATGGACCGTCTCACCGACGTGCCGCGCGAGCTGATCGTGATCATCCAGGCGATGATCATTATGTTCGTCGCCGCTGAAGAACTCACGCGCAGCCTCCTGGGGCGCAGGAGATCCCTCTGATGTGGGAGTCCATTACCTACTTCGTCAACGCGACCGTGCTCGCCGCGACGCTTCGCATGGCGACTCCGCTCATCTTTGCGTCGATGGGTGGCATCTTCTCCGAACGAAGCGGCATCATCAATATCGGGCTCGAAGGGATGATGCTGACCGGCGCGTTCATGGGGATGCTCGTGACGTTCTTCACCGGAAACCCCTGGGTGGGGCTCGTGG
>SLST01000451.1 GCA_007130265.1 Spirochaetales bacterium | reverse complement strand
GGGCGTCGAGCTCGCCGGGGCGGGGCCGCAGACTGTCCTGCGCAAGGCTCCCGGGCGGGTCTACCCGCTCAGCGGGTATCACAACTACGGCATGTTCGATGTGCCGCTCGTCTACACCGACGGGCTCGCTCCCGGGATGACGGTGGCGATCCGCGATGATCGCCGTGGCGGGTTCTACGAGACCTTCGCTCGGGTGACATGGGTCGACGATGGTTGGGTCGGCATCGACACCGGGCTGCACTCCGACTACGGAGCGGCCGAGCGGCCAGTCCTCGTGACCGCCTTCCCGCTGGTCTACGGGCTCGAAGCGGAAGACGTTGGACTCCGCGATCTCACGCTCGACGGCAACCGGGCGGCACAGCCGGAGGGAATCGGAGCATGCCGCGGGGCGGCGGTCTACTTCCTGCGCAGCCGTCGGATCACCATCTCCGGCGTCAGCGAGCATTCCTTCCGGGGAGAGGGCCTGGGATTTCAGATGTGCAGTCGGCTTACCATACGTGACTGCGCCTGCTGCGGAAACGAAGGCAACGGCTTTCACCCGGGAGCCGGGAGCACGGCAGTCCTCTTCGACCGGTGCACCGGCGAAGGCAACGGCGCGGCGGGCTTCTTCTTCTGCGTGCGCGCGACTCGAATCACCGTTCGCGAATGTCGGTTCACGGGCAACACGGCGTGCGGCGTCTCGATTGGAACGCGCGACAACCACAACCTGATCGAGCGATGCCGGATCGAGGAGAACCGCGGTCCCGGCGTGCTCTTTCGAGCGACCGAGCGGCCGGTGGAGACGCAGACCGTCCGGGTAACCGGGTGCCGAATCACCGGCAACGCGCACGAGTCCGGTCTCGGTCAGATCGAGATTCAGGGAGACGCCCGCGATCTGCTCCTTGACCACAACCGGATCAATGGATCTCCCGGGCGCGAGGCAGCCGGCATCTCCGTCGCACCGACGGCTGAGCACGTGTGGGTCGCCGGAAACTCCGTGCACGACTGCTTCCCGGGGGTAGCAGGGGTTGCGAAGCGCTGGGACGAGGGAAGGCCGCCGTTGGACTGCGGCCT
Organism: Spirochaetales bacterium; assembly: GCA_007130265.1. GTDB lineage: Bacteria > Spirochaetota > Spirochaetia > DSM-27196 > SLST01 > SLST01. The sequence continues at coordinate 1,808 of SLST01000451.1, read as the reverse complement.
GGAGAGCGCACGGCCGCAGCATATGCGGCACCTTGAACCGCAGACGATCGCTTCAGCTGGTGCGCACGGACCTCAGCCTACACCTTACGCACCATAGTCAGCGTTATCGTGGTTCCGTCGCGCGCGATATCTATAGAATCGCACATCATCGCCACAATCGACATCTCGTTGCTGTCGTCGGTCTCGCCGGTGAGCTGCCAGTAGTAGTCTTCGAGCTCGGGCTGGCGCTTGACGACGAGCCGGTCGGACAGCGCCGCGAACTCGGCGTCGGACATGTCCACCCCAAAGCACGTGAAGGTGATCCGGTACTCGCCGGGGGCAGGCTCCACCCGGATCTCCGACCGCGCGTTGTAGTTGAACAGGAAGTAGGTCAGTATCTCGTCGACGATCTTCGCTATCTTCTTCGCTTCGTGTTTCATTCCGCTTTCTTGCCCTGCTTCAGCGCGTCGAGGATGGGCACTACAAAGGATGCGACAAATCCCCCCGCGAAACCGTTGTTGTACAGGTTGATCCCTCCGTGCAGCACGCCCACGTTCATGACGATCGACAGGTGGAAGAACCCGGCCGCGATCCCGGCGAGAGGCCCGTACTGCCCGGCGATCGGCGCGAGCGTCGTTCCAAAGAGCCCTGCGATGATCACGACCGTGGTCGTCGGCTCCCACACCTTGACGAGTGACGCCAACACGACGCCCGCGAGTACCGGAACGCAGTTCAGCGGATGCTTGCCGAACGCGGCGAACCCGACCACCGTCAGGATACCACCAATCACCGGACCGTTGAAGTGTCCACGCAGCAGCAGGACGAAGATCGCGCTGATAGTCCCCATCACGCCCATGTTCACCAGACTCGCGCCAAGCCCGCCAATCTGCACGAAGTCACTGACGAGTCGGCCGCTCGAACGATAGATGCGCACGACACCTTCCCTGAGGCCGCCCTCGCCGCGCCTCGCGACGATGACCCCAAGCACCATCAGCGCGACGAACACCACCCCGAAGAACACCTCGAAGAACCGGTCAAGGTGTTCCACGAGCGCAACCTCCGGGATGATGTCGAAGCGGAAGCCCCGGAACACCGCGACGAAGAACGAGCCGACGATACCGCCGGTGAAACCGATGTTATAGATGCTGAAACCATCGTGGAAACGGAGCATGTGCGAGGCGAGCGGCGGCAGCACGAACCCCACCACCCCGCCGAGCGCCACGCCCAGGACGATACCCGTTGCGCCGGGCAGTCCCGCGCCGAACGAGAAGTAACTGACGAGCGGCGCGAGCGTCGTTCCGAACAACGCGATCAGGAGGCTGTTCCGAAACGGAATCCGCTGAACGCGTGTGTACCCGAGCACCCCGGCGAGAACCGGCCAGATGTTGTAGACGTTCTTGCCGAAGAACGCGAACCCGACGACGGTATACACTGCCGCGATAAACGGTCCGTTCACCTGGACGCCGGAAAGCTTCATCAATGCGATCGACACCAGGCCGCAGAGTCCTGCGTTTATCATCGTCGCGCCCGGTCCGCCGACGGCAAGGTAATCGCTGAGGAGCAGGCTCCTCGCGGTGATGATCCTGAGAAGACCCGGTGCGGTCACGGCGACCGGCTCGATCACGATACCGGTGAGAAGCAGCAGCGCCGGAAGAGCCGCGAGGAAGAGATACGCGCCGCGCTCGGTCATTGGGCCGACCGCCCTGGAGACGATGGATTCAGCAGCATCGGCCGATTCTACCGGGAACGGGCCTCCCGCGCAAACCCGTCCCGTCGCGGGTTCCGCCCTCCGGGAACGGGCTTTCCTCCCTGAGGTCCTTCCTCGCCTC
>SLST01000100.1 GCA_007130265.1 Spirochaetales bacterium | reverse complement strand
GGGCTTGGAAGGCGACTGCGCGCACTGGGCTTTCTGGCACCGGAATTCGCTCTCATTGGACAGTGCCGTGGTCAACCGCAGCTTCCTGTGATTGATCGAATTCTGGCGGAGGTGGCAGTAAAACTATCGCCGCACGACGATGCAAATAGCGCACCAAAGATAGAACAGTTTCACCTGAGCCGCAAGGACAAACTGGTGCTGCAGACTATGATTGATCGGATTCCGGTGATCGTGCGGCTCTCGCTGGCACCGGGAGGCCAGTCGGCCGAGCAGCGCGGCTCTGCTCTACTGGAATACCTGGGCCGTACTCGCACCGGAGAGCGATGGTTCCCGCAGGTATTGGCCAAAGGCGAAATCAACGGGGTCTACTTCGTAGCGGAGGAACGGGTCTCCGGAAGCGCATTGAAGGATACCGAAGCCGTCCGGGACGAACGATGTATGAAGATCGCATCCCGCATGCTCGACCAACTGAATCCGGGACTGAGCACACGCCCCCCGGTACCATTGCTCGGAAAACTCTACGAGCGATTAGTGACAGCACCTCTGGAACGGGTATCTTCCATAATCAAAGATCCAAAGGCTCATGCGCAACTACAGGCTTTTTTTCACGACCAGATACATGGAAGATCTGTGGGCATCGGTCTCGTTCACGGCGATTTCAGCGTCAGCAACCTGCTGATCAGACGAGACGAAAATATAGCCCTGATCGACTGGGAGGACGGTTGCCGGGAAAGCCTTCCGATTTTCGATGTCTTCACATTTTTGAATAGCAGGCACCGAACTCTGTCCCGATCCTCAAAGGCGGCACGCGGCCTTGACGTGTTGTCACTTGCTGCCGGGCCAAGAGACGCTGTCGAGGCTCAACACCTCGACGAACAATACGCCCGCTGTGCAACGAATCCGGAAGCTCACCTATCCCTGAGCTGCCTGCGGTGGCTGACCATGGCGTCCGGTCTGCTTGCCTTTTCCTTCATGCTGAAACCCGAAAGCCTGCGGTTTTACGTCCACGACCCGATGCAGCGCTATCTGGACATGATCAGCAGACATCGGTAATGCCCGAACATTATATTGATAATCCCGTACCGTAGAATGCTGCACTGCCCTGACCGGGAGGTCAACCAAGAATGAATTCTGGCAATGTTAGGCCGTTACGACATGCCGATCTGGAAGCGCTGGCGGAATTGCGCTTGCGCTGCTTCCGGCATGGCAGATACAGGGACAGGACAGCCCTGGCCAAACACTTCGAGTCGGTGTTTCTCGATAACCCCTGGCTCGATACCGGTGTCCAGGCGCTGGTCTATGAGGACGGACATGGCCGCGTCTTGGGCTTTCGCGGACTCGTGGGGCGCCCGATGCAATTTCGTGGGAAATCGCTGGTGGCAGCGATCTCTTCGCAGTTCATGGTTGACCCTGAAGCCCGCAGTGAAGGCGTAGCATTCGCCCTTATGCGAGCCAGCCTCAGCGGCCCCCAAGAAATAATGATCGCCGATCTGGCGAACCCGGCGGCGAAGAAACTCTGGGGTATGATTCGCGGGGTGGAGATCACCGAGTTAGCCCTGCAATGGCGCCGCCCCCTGACGCCAATGCGATGGATGGCTGGACGGCTGGGCTCATCACCTTCACTGATCTGGTCCTTGCGGTTAGCCAGACCGATTCTATTCGGGCTGGACAAGCTGGCCGCCTCGATACCGGAGGGACCGTTTCGGCCATGTCGTAAACCCGCCATGGAACCGGTTTCCGTGAAGCAACACGCCGAACTGCTGAACCAACTGACGCAGAGATACGAACTGGTGCCGGACTACCACCATGAGAGCCTAGCCTGGACACTGGATATGCTTGCCGAGGGACTCAAGGCCGACGAACAACTTGTGGCCAGACGGGTGGTCGATCAAACGGACGGCTCGAGCGGTTTTTTTCTGGCGGTCGTGCAACCCGGAGGCGTAACCAGCGTCTTGCAACTGGGCGCAGCCTCGTCCGGCATAGAAGCCACCATGGCTGGTCTGCTGCACACCGCCGCAATACATCACTGTCGGGAAGTCACCGGTCGTCTGCAGCCGGAATTTCTGCCGCAATTGGCCACTCCACCAGGATGCTTGACGCTGTCAGGTCCGCGGGTCATGGTAGCAACACGACGACCCGAGTTGCTCGATTGCCTGTGCTCCGGAAAGGCCTGGCTGACCCGACTGGAGGGAGAGTGGTGGATGGGATTCTAATAAAGAGATTTGCGCGACACCATCGTGAGTTGGGTTCTGCGATCAGCGACCTTGACTTGCTTGAAAGTTTGCAGTAGTTTTTGATCTTTTACAAGTGGCTCGATTACCCGCACTCTGGAAAGGCTTGGCTGACCCGACTGGACTGAAAATGGTGGATGGGATTTTAATAAGGTGCCAAGTAATGAATAATCTTTCGGAACACTGGATGCCCCAGACAGAGCAAGACATGCTGCTGACGATGGTAGCCGAAACGCTGGAGCTGGAGCCAGCGGAGCTTGCTGTGGATACCGATCTGCTAGCCACAGGACGGATGGATTCGCTGGCCATAGTCAACTTGGTATCCTTTATCGAAGAAAGAATGGGGGTAGTGCTGTCGATCGATCAGATTGTTCCCGAGAACTTCCGCTCCGTGCGACACCTGCAAACGCTGGTGGAAAAGGCTCAGCAGAATCAGTGACCTCATTAAGAATACCATAATGCGAACCAAACCATCGCCGGATCAGAGAGATCAGCGTGACACCATTGTGAGTCGTGTTCTGCGATCAGCGACCCTGACCCCCGATGCCACAGCGCTGGTCAGCGAGCTGGATGCATGGTCCTATGGGGAACTCGGGCAGCGGATTATCGGCGCGGCGCATGAGATCCGCAG
>SLST01000047.1 GCA_007130265.1 Spirochaetales bacterium | reverse complement strand
CGGCGCAGTGAAGATCCAACTCGCCGTTGACATTCAACTCGTGCCAGGGCTCCTGGAAGATGGATATGGACGGTCGGCTCTTCTGCTTCGAGTCCACGAGGCTGCACACCTCGCGGCGTTCTGCGTTCACGGGGTCGGCGGCGGCCATGGCCAACTCCTCACCAAGGCTGCGAAGTATGTCACGGTCACGCGCGGGCACGGTACTCATACCCGAAAACATACATCATGCCGGTCGCTTGTTGATAGGGTGGCCGAGCATGCAGAGCACCTTGGGCCGCTCGAACTTCGGATCGTCGCCGTAGGTACGTGCCGCTCGCGCGGGGTCGTACGCGGCGTAGTAGCTCGGGATGGTATCGAACCCGAGCTGAGTCCACTCCTGCCCTAAGCGGATACCGTCGTCAGAGACCCACAGGCCCACTCCTCCGCGCATCCCGGTGACCTCGCCGTGGTTGTTGGTGGTGAGCAGGCAAATCCTGTCGTCCAAGATGAACTCCGAACCGTCTTCAATGGTGACGCCGCCTCCTGTGATCGATTCATCGAGCATGCCAAAGGGACCGCTCAGTTCATCCGCGACCGCACGAGCGCACACGGTACCCTCGGGCCCGGTAGTTCTGAGGTAGAGGTGGTACTTTCCGCCGACTTTCAGCAGGGTCGGGCCTACGACCTGGCGACCGTGGGATAGTTGATTCGGATCCGGTGACGGGCCGGGAATCAGCCCGCTGTGGCCGACGGGGCTTCAGCGACCGTATACGCTGGCGGAAACACGCATCCCGATCTGCTGGTTGAACGGACAAGGCTGCTGGCGATCGTCGGTATTCCCGATACAAACCAGCGCGAAGGTACTGCCGGATCTCCGGGTTGTGCGGTCCAAATGCATCGCACTCACCTGTGCGCGCTGCCAGAGACTACGACGCTGCGGAGGACAAAAAGATCTTCCGGCCGGTCTCCGAAGTGGTGGGTAATCTCGCTCGACTCGCGCCAGCCCGGACTAACGTGTAGTTCGGGCCATCTATCCGCGAACAGATGAAACCCTCCGTCCGCCGACAACAGTGGGACACCCCGAATCGTGTCGTCAGGATCATCACTAGCGACGCCTTTCCACTCAAGCCGCTCGGTGATTGCACAGAGCAAAAGCTTCGATCGGCATGTCATCGGTGTACTTCTTGTTGGGCGTGTATATTGGCACGGTGTGCGGCGTTGCTGTTCGCCTCTTCATGTCCGAGTGTGGGACCCGCTGCCCGGCCGCGGCGGTAGGCGGTCGGGTTGACACCGAAAGAACGCCTGAATGCCTTTGCAAAGGTGTTCGGGGAGCTAAATCCGACACGCTCGGCAACAACCGAGATTTCGAGGTTCGTGGTTCTCAGGAGGTCGCTCGCAGCATTCATGCGCACCGATTCCACGTAACTGGAGAAGTTGCAGCCCTGATATGTTGGGAAGAGTTTGGACAGATAGTACGTTGAGACGCCAAACGCCGATGCAACCGAAGTCAGGCACAGACTCTGTTCGCTGTAGCGCTCGTTTATGTATGCCGCGACGTCATCAACCAGTGTCCGCATATGGTTGTTTCGCTGTTCGGACGACTGGTGCGCGGCGGTCGTATAGAGTTGCTTGACGAGCCGAATCGACTCGGCAGAGTCGGTGGTTCGATGCAGATGTCGTTCGGTGCTTTCCATCTCTTCCACCAGAATGCTGTCAACCGACGCTCGCGCGGCGAGACACCTGGATATCGGCGAAAGAAGCCCCTGCAGAAAGAGCTGCCGGGTTGAGGCGGTCAACTCCCTGCGCTCTATATTCTCCGCGTAGAGTGCGTCGATGATGCTCTGCAGCCGGTCCACCTCTCCGGCTACCAGACAGTTGTAGAGCTGAAGCTGAGTCTCCTGTGGAAGATGAAACCAGTTTCGTCTAATCTGTGGGCTGGAAGCGACGATCACGCGAGGCCGTCCACCGACCGTCGAGTCCTCGATGGTCATTCGCAGCAAGATCTCCGCTTCCTCGTATGACTTGTAGACGTCAGCGAGGCTGTCGTACGATCCGCCCACGGCTACGGTCAGAGTGATCGCAGCCCGGGAATGGACTGCGCGGACGATCCCTTCGAGAACAGATCTCGTGGACTCCGTTTCACCGCTACCCCGCCACAGGATCAATGCCAACCGTGAAGGAGCGAGCGCGTGTACAAGGCCCAACGGCTCGATGAGGCTTCGCAGGAGCTCCAGTAGCACAAAGCCTTCATACCCGTCCTTATCTGCGGTTCCGCTCTGTTCAGCTGAGGACGATGAGTCGATCGAAACGATTGCGGCAGTGAAGGTTGTGGCTTTGGCCGTAATAGCCAGGGATGAGTGAAACACCTTGAGCTCTGACGCGTCGAGGAAGTCGCCACGAACGAGGCGTGTCACGATCGAGCCGAAGAGAACGCGCTGATGCTCGGCAAACTCCCTGTGCACCCGCTCGTTGCTCTCGACCAGCCGGTTGACCGTGCGCTCGATCTGTGCGTAGTAATCGGACGTCCGTTCGTCCTGGACTTCTGCACGTGAGCGAACAAGTTGCAGCAGATGAAGAAGCGGTTGACTCGCCCGTCGCGCAAATATCACGGCGAGGACAACGTCTGCGAACATGATAACGAGGATAATCGCTACCGCAACAATCTGAACCGTAGGCAGACCGACGCACTGTGCAGGAGGGCAAGGGGCTTGCTCCGTTGAGCGCCCAAGCCACCGGACCATCAACATGACAGCGGACGAGGTCTGGGGATTCCTGGGCTACGCGGCGTCCATCAACTGCAACCTGCTGCTGAACACCGGGCCACTCGCCGATGGTTCGATCCACGAGGGCGATGACAAGACGCTGCGCGAAGTCGGACGACGGATCAGGCATCATGGATGGCCG
>SLST01000101.1 GCA_007130265.1 Spirochaetales bacterium | reverse complement strand
GTGAGCGCGTCAATAGGCTCCGGCACATCGAGCGCGCCGGCCACTCCGACGGTCAGGATCATCGCTCCGGCGAGCATACCTCTTCTCATGTCCCGAGTATACGCAATCCGCCGAGCTTGGGGCGTCTACTCGCTGCGTGCGATCGTTCGGACCCGCCGCTCCTTCAACGCTGCGCGGAGCGCCGCGAATCCCGGACGCGCTCCCTCGAACTCCGTGGCGCGGCATCCGATCCGGGCGGGCTCGTGGGCGTCTGAGGCGGCGATGACCGGAAGGTCGCCGGAATCGATTCGCCCCTCGCCGACGCGCTCGACGGCGTCGTAGGCGTCGGACGGCAGGAAGCCGAGCTGCGACCAGACGCTGAACGACCCGCGGTCGATGTGTGCCGGGATGAAGAGGCCCCCGCGCTCGTGAATGAGCCGCCCGAGCTCCGTGAGCGACCAGGCGCTCGCCGCGATCATGTGCTTCTGCAGCGTGTCGACGATCGTCTCCTGCTCGTCGACCACGACCTGGTCGCCGAACCGTACCGGATCATGACGCGCGTCGGGCAGCGACGCGTAGATCTCGTCGCCGAATTCGATCGCGTTGCGCTCCTCCTCGAAGAGCGCGAGCACGTGCACTTCCTCGCTGCTCGTCGCCTCGCACCCGAAGACCGCGGCGATCCCTCGATCGCGGCAGGCGGCGGCGAAGGCCGGGACGTTCCGCGCGGTATTGTGGTCGGTCAACGCGAGCAGATCGAGGCCGGACTCGACGGCTGCCGCGGCGATCGCGCGCGGGGACATGGTCAGGTCGCCGCACGGGCTCAGGCAGGAATGGATGTGCAGGTCCGCCCGAATGGTCACCGGAGCGCGGAGTAGATGATCCCCGAGACCTGGAACTGGTTGAGTTCGGTCCGACAGAGCACGATGCCGTGTTCCTGCGCAGCCTCCGTCATCGACTCCGGTATCGGGCGGCTATTGCAGATAATGATCGCAGGCGCGTCCACGTGGCTTGCCACGGCCACCGTGTTGTTGTGAGCCTGAATCGTGATCAGGACATCTCCTTCGTCCGCGTGCGCCATGACATCGCTGAGCAGGTCGGACGTGTAGGCGCCGGTGATCTCGCACTCCGGCGAACCGAGCAGAATCTCCAGGCCGAGCTCGTCCCTGATCTCACTGAGTCGCATCTTTTTCCTCCTCTGGCTGCGCTTCCGGCAGCGTGAAGCGGCAGCGCACGGAGGTCCCGTGGCTGCCGGTCGATATCTCGAAGTCGTCCGACACACGCCGCGCGTTCGGAAGCCCCATGCCCGCACCGAACCCGAGCGATCTGACCCACTCCGTGGCGGTGGAGTACCCTTCCTCGAGCGCCTGTTCGACGTCCGGAATGCCGGGGCCGTTGTCGATGGCGATGATCTCGACCTGCTCCGGGTTGAGTCTCACCGCGATCGTGCCGCCCTCCGAGTGCACGACCTGGTTCATCTCCAGCTCGTACGAGGCGACCGCAACGCGTCGGATGAGCTTCGGGTGGAGCCCGGCCTCCTTCAGTCGCTTCTTGATGTCGCTCGTCGGTTTGCCCGCGAGCTCGAAGTCGTACTTCCGCACGCGGTATTCACGGCGATAGCTGTCGTCGGTAGGCCGGGAGGGGATGTCATCCTCGAGCCGTTCGGCCTCGCGGTTGAACTCGACGAGCAGCGCGACGAGGATGTCACGACTCGTGATGATGCCCACGAGCTGCTTCTCCTTGTTCAGGACCGGGAAGCGGCCGAAGTGGTACTTGTCCATCGAAGAAATACCGAACGAGAGCGGCATATCATCCTCGAGGACGATCAGCTGGCGTGACATGTGGTCGCCGGCCGGTTCGTCGATTCTTCCTTCATCGAGGGCGCGGATGACGTCGTCCATGCTGACGATGCCGACCAGCCGCGGGCCTTCGACGATCGGCACCCCGGTGATCTGATGCTCCTTCATCAGGAGCTGCAGCCCGCGCAGCGGATCGCTTCGGCGCGCCGTGATTACGTCTCGGGTCATCGCGTCCTTGATCTTCAGCCGGAAGATGAGCTCCGTGAGAAAGGTCGGGGAGTTGTCGGTGCTGATCGGCAGCGTGTTCAATGCCTACTCGACCGACTCCGTGATCGCGGAGGAGCGCTTGAGGCGGATCAGGTAGAAGAGATTCTCGATCTCCAACCCGATGTTCACGTTGTGGACGGTGCACTCCTGTTGGCATCCTTCCTCGTCGCAGGCTGCGGCGCACTTGAGCTCCACCGAGGTGAAGTTCAACACGCCCCGGATCCCCGCGTCGACCATCATCTCGAAGACATTTGTTGCGACCTGATCCGGGACCGCGAGCACCGCAACCTCGATCTCCTCTTTCGCCACATAAGCCGGCAGCTCGCCGAGCGGCAACACCGGAATCCGGCCCTCCGGAGCGATGCGATCCTCGGCGACGTCGAAGCCGGCGACGATCCGGATACCCTCGCGGTTGAACTCGCGGTACTCGAGGAGCGCGCTTCCGATTCGTCCGCATCCGACGACGATGATCCGTTCGGTCTCCTTCTTCCCGAGCACCACGATCAGCCGGTCGATCAGCGCGTCAATGAGGTATCCGCCGCGCTTGTTGCCGGAGATGCCTATGACCGAGAAGTCCTTCCGGACGACCGCGGGCGTGGCGCCGATCGCGTCACCGAGATTATTGGAGAATACCTTGACGAACCCGAGGCCCTTCAGCTTCTGCAGGACCCGTAGGTAGCGTGCGAGTCGGAGCACCATCGGGCGGTGAATCTTTTCTTCCATTAATGAACCCCACGTCACATTAAACACACTAAACCTACTACAAAGCACAAAGAGTAGCAACGAAATAGATTGGTAGCCTCTCAAGAAAAAATCGATAACTTTATATCGGATTGTATTGTC
>SLST01000148.1 GCA_007130265.1 Spirochaetales bacterium | reverse complement strand
CGCTCTTGAGGTTGAGCGTCATACTGCGTTTGCCGCGGTTGATGCTCATGAAGTAGAGGCTCCGCCCCTCCTTGAATGGACCGAACGAGCGCGAATCGTCGCCGGTGATCGGCATCTCGACCTTCAGAACCTCGGCGCCGAGGTCCTGGAGCATCATCGTGCAGAACGGACCGGCGAGCACGCGCGTCAGGTCAAGGACCCTGATTCCCTGGAGGGGCTTGGCCATCGGTCTACCTCTTGCGGTTCGCTTCGTCGATGAGCCACTGGTTCTCTGCGCGCGCCACGTCGCCGTACTTGGTGAGCGTGCACTTCGCCTTCTTCGCCATCAGCTCTTCGTGCTCCTCGTCGTCGACGAAAGCGACGATGCGCGACACGCACGACTCACCCTCGACGAAACGCCAGGGAAAGCAGCCGATCTTGACGCGGCGGTTCAGGAGCAGGTCGATGTCGCCTCCCACGCACTCGGCGTGCACGATGCCGAAGGGGAACATCTCGAGATGCATCAGCTGGTACTTGTCGGGCGTGAAGACGTCGTAGAGGCCCTTGTCGTACTTCTTGCGGAAGTGCGCGTCGCACTCCTCGGCCTGCTGCGGCATCCAGTCACGAACCTTCGTGTTCATGGGATGGTCGGCGCTTCCACAGTCGACGCCGATCCAGCGCAGCTTCTTCGCCTTTGCCCATTCGGCGAACTCACGGTCCGGGCCGGGATGCTTGACCATATAGCGCACCTCGTCGGCGGTCGGCTGGTCCCACCCGTAGCGGTGGTACCCGGTCGAGATGATGAGAATGTCGCCTTCTTTGACGTCTACCTTGCTCTCGACCATCTCCGAGGTGTAGATGTCGTAGTCACCCACGACGTCGGAGAGATCGACGACCACGCCGTCGGCCATCAGATAGTCGAGCGAGAGCTCCGAGATGTCCTTGCCCGGAGTATAGAAGTGTATCTCGCCGTCCAGATGCGTGCCGACGTGGTTCGAGTGGGTTACGAGCTGGCCGTTCGCTCCGTTGGGGGCGAGCCGCTTGAAGTACTTCACCTGCAGCGGTTCGTAGGTGGGCCATGCCGGCGTTCCCACGCCGAGCGGGATGCTGAGATCGATCGGTTTCATGAATCCTCCTCTGACAATGGTGATAAGGTCGCGATCTTGTGCGCACCGATCAAGTAGAGATCGGGCTACTCCGCATAGCGTGCGGCGAACGCCTCGAAAGCGGCGGTGAAGCACTCGACCGGAGGCTTTACGAGCCCTGCTCCGACCATGCCGACGCCGGGATCCTTGTGCGCGATGCCGGTGTTGATCGCGGGAAGGATGCCCGTCTCTACGACCTTGAGCAGATCGATACCGGTTGGCGTCCCGCGGAAGTCGAGCGCGGGTATCTGGTACGTGTCGTTCTCGCCCACCGTGATCTCGTACATCTGCCGCGTGAACCGCAGCGCGTCGGCCGGAGAGCCGCCCACGAACTTCACGATCGCGGGGGCGGCGGCCATGGCGAATCCCCCGATGCCCGTTGTTTCGGTGATAACCGAATCGCCTATGTCGCGCGCCGCGTCGTCGGGCCCGTAGCCGGGAAGGTAGAGCCCGTCGACGACCGAGGCCTGCGCCGTGAACCACTGGTCGCCGAGGCCGGACACTCGAATACCGAAATCGGTGCCGTTCCTCGCCATCGTGGTGATAACGCTCGACCCCTCGATCCCGGCGGCCGCGTCGATCGTACACTTGCAGCTCGGCATCGTCAGGTTGAGGAAGAAGTGGTCGTTCTGATGCATGAACGTGAACACGCCGGCGAGCTTCTCGCGGTCGACGTCGAGCCGCACGAGGAAGGGTGCGAGCTCCCGGATGAACAGGCTCGTACCCGCTCGATTGCGGTTGTGTCCCTCGTCGCCCATCTGGAGGACCTGGGCGATCAGGTTCTTCATGTCTATCGGACCGCGTAGCTCGAGCGCGGCGGCGAGAATGGGGGCGAGCTCGGTCTCCATCCAGCGCAGCCGGTCTATGACCTCAGCCGAGTTCGCCCCGTAGCGCAGCACCTTGCCGAGCCCTTCGTTCAGCGTGCAGTAGGCGCGATTGCCGGAGGCAGCGTTCTCCATGATCCAGACGGGCATGCTCGCGGTCGCCACGCCGGCCATTGGGCCCACCGCGGCGTGGTGGTGGCAGGGGGAGTACTCGATCTCCCCGGAGGCGGCGAGCTCCTCGGCCTCCTGCGGCGTCGCGGCAAGCCCTTCGTAGATGAGACCGCCTATGACCGCTCCGCGCATGGGACCGGACATCCTCTGCCAGGTGACCGGAGGGCCCGCGTGTAGCACGAGCTTCTCGTGCATCCCGGGAACATCGTCGATGGCGCGGCCGATGCCTACGAGCGTCGGTTTTCCCGCAAGAATCCGTGCAAAGGCTTCCGCGTTGGCGGCCGCAACGTCCGCCGTCGCGTACGTCTCGAGCCGCGAAAGGAGCCCCGCAAGGCGCTCGTCACCCCCTGCAGGCGGCTTCCAGTCGACCTGCACGGCGCGCACGCCGCGCGAGGCAAGGTTCTCCGCGAACGACTCGAGTCCCAGGTTGACGACCCGAAGGTCACCCGCGAAAAGCTCGTTGATCCGTGAGGCGGCCATCATGCCCTCCCTTCCATGACTCGAAGCGCAAGGAGCGCTGCCTGATAGTTTGTCGGCATGACGACGCAGCCGGCGGCTTCGAGCTTGGCCCGTTGCGACGCGAGGCCCTGCGGATCGCCGTCGGTACCCGTGACCGAAACGACGACGGGCAGGTAGCCGCCGCGCGCCGCCGCCTTCTCGCGGGCGGCCCGGATGGAGGCGACCATCGCGCCGGCCGGGTCGGGGTGCGAACCGTACCCGAGCACGCAGTCGAGCAGCAGGAGCGCGACCTGCGGATCGTCGGCCTCGCGTT
>SLST01000198.1 GCA_007130265.1 Spirochaetales bacterium | reverse complement strand
TGAGAGCGCGAGCATGATCGTCTGGTTAACACCCGCCATAATCGTGGCGAGCGCCACCGGCAGCTCGGCCTTGAAGAGCATCTGCCGTCCGGTCGATCCGAACGAGAGCGCCGCTTCCTTGATCTCCTTTGGCACCTGACGGATACCCAGGTTGGTCAGCCGCACCGCGGGCGGGAGCGAGAAGATCAGCGTTGCGACGACACCGGGCACCCGTCCGAGCCTGAAGAAGAGGACCGCGGGTATCAGATAGACGAATGCCGGGAGCGTCTGCATGAAGTCGAGAACGGGGCGAACGACGCCCCAGACCACCTCGCTCTTGGAGGACCAGATGCCCAGCGGAATGCCGATCAGCAGCGCGATGAACACCGATGCGATGACCAGCGCCAGCGTATTCATCGTCAGCGAGAAGAGTCCCATGTACCAGATAAGGCCGAACCCCAGGAAGGTGAAGATCGCGACGCCGTAGCCGGTAACGTACCAGGCGAGCGCCGTGAACACGACGATAATCACGATCGGGGGCGGCGACGAGAGCACAAAGGTCGTCCCGTTCAGCACGGCGATCACAAAGTCGCTGATACCACCAAAAAGCCATCGCATGTTCGCGGTCAGCCAGTCGACCACCGCCGCGAACCCTCCGCCAACGTCAATCCATGATCGAAAATCCATTCTAACTCTCCTCGCTCTCGGTCGCGGCGTCCTGCAACTCACTCAGTGTGACGGGGGTATCCGAATCGCCGTTACCCTTACTGACCTCGGCGATAATCGCGGCCCGGCTGACCGCTCCGTGGAACACCCCATCCTCGTCAATCATCGCGATCGGGAATCGGGTCTTGATCGCGGTCGTCAGAAGTTCCGCGATGGGCGTCGTCGGCGACGTCGTATACACATCCGCGATGATGATGGACGAGATATCGTGCTCGCGCTTCTTGCGCAGTTCCGCGGCGTCGTCAATCGTGACGATACCCATCAAGTGCCTGTCGGTGTCGGTGACGAAGACCGACGATATCCCGCGGCGCTCCATCACCCGCATCGCCGCCTCGACGTTCTCGTTGGGATAAGTAATTGAGGAGGCTCGCCCACCCACGGTACCGGCGGTGATGACGCGGGTCCGGTCGACGTTCTGCACGAACCGTTTCACGTAGTCGTCTGCGGGCTTGGACAGAATGTCCTCCGGGGACCCGATCTGGCGTACCCGCCCGTCCGGACCCAGAATCGCGATCCGGTCGCCAAGCTTCAGCGCCTCGTCGAGGTCGTGCGTAATAAAGACAATCGTCTTATGCATCTTTGCCTGCAGCTCGAGCAGCTCATCCTGCATTTGCGTCCGGATAAGCGGGTCGAGCGCGCTGAACGCCTCGTCCATCAGCAGGATCTCGGGGTTGTTCGCGAGCGCGCGCGCGAGTCCAACGCGCTGCTGCATTCCGCCGGAGAGCTCCGACGTCAGGCTCGACTCGTACCCCTCGAGCCCGACGAGCTTGATCGCGTCGATCGCCTTCTGTCGACGCTCGCCCTTCTCCATGCCGCTTATTTCGAGACCGAATTCGACGTTGTTGACGACGTTTCGGTGCGGCAGGAGACCGAAGTTCTGGAACACCATCGACATCTGGTAGCGACGCACCTCCCGCAGCTTCTCGCCGTCCATCTCCATGATATTCTGCCCGTCGACAAGAATCTCGCCCTGCGTAGGCTCGATCAGCCGGTTCAGGCAGCGGATGAACGTGGACTTGCCGCTCCCGGAGAGCCCCATCACAACAAAGGTCTCCCGCTTGTGGACCGAGAACGTGGCACCGTTGATGGCGATTGTGCACCCGGTCTTCTTGAGAATCTCGCTCTTACTCATCCCGTCCTTGATCATCGGGATTGCCCGCCTGGGGTTTGGCCCGAAGATCTTGTACAGGTCCTTCACTTCGATAATGTCCATCGTTCGTTCCTTCTGAATCGTCGCGCTGCCCCTATTATACCGGCCCGTCAGACATCGTGCAGACGAGAAAGGGGTGCGTGAGCACCCCTTTCCGAGAGAATCGTCCTACCGGCCGATCCGTTAGTTGGGCAGCCAGCCTTCCCACACGCCGCGGTTCGCGTTCATCCACTCGCGCGCCGCTTCAAGCGTCTCGAGGTTCGACTCACGGATGTGAACCATCAGCTCGCCGATCTCTTCAGTGGTTACTTCCATGTTGGCCAGGAACTGAGCGAGCTCGGGCTTGTCGTCGCGGAGGTCCGCACGACCAATCAGATGTACGTCGTCGAAGCCCCAGATCTCCTCCTCGTCCTGCTCCAGGATGACGAGGTCGTAGTATCCGAACATCGAGTGGGGCTGCCAGCCGAGCACGACGATGTACTCTTCGTTCTGGTACGCCGCATCAAGCTCCGCCATCATGGCAGGACCGGAGGATGCAACGAGTTCGTATCCCATCTCGTCGAGACCGTAGGCGGGCATCGCCTGTTCCTCGGTGGTGATCATCAGACCGGCGCCCGCGTCGATTCCGGTGATCCGGCCGTTGAGCCGATCGAAGACCTCAGGGTCCCGCAGATCCGAGAGCGTAGTCACGCCGTCGTCAGCCATGTACTCCGGAATGACCAGACCACTGACCGCGTCGTAGTAGATGATGCCAATGCTGATGACGTCGTCACCGTACTGATCCATGTAGGTCGAATGCAGACCGGGCAACCATGCCTCCATGAACGCGTCCTGGTCGCCCGCGGCAACCGCGGCGTAGGCGGGACCAACGTCGGCCGCGGTGAGGTTCACCTGGTACTCAAGCTCGTCCTCGAGAATCGCGGCGGCCAGATGAGTCCAGGCCACGCCCTCTTCCCAGTTCACGTAGGTCAGATTCGCTACCTTGGCGTCCTCAGCGGTTCCGGCGGCAAATGCCATTCCGGAGACAAGGAGGATCGTCAGGATTGATGCGAGGATTCGTAGTGTGCTTCGCATAAAGGCTCCTTTGATCGAGTTTTTCTGTTCTCCGCCGAAAGCGGAGAACCTTACTCGCCAAGTATACCGAGAATATTGATTGGAGTCAAAGTAGTAACGGGAAGTTTCAGCCGCATAGATCTGCGCTTGAGGTATTGTGTCATGGAGTCAACCCGAACGCGCCACGTTGAAGCAACCTGTAAGTGCCTTTAATATAATATTTTAAAGACTCCATGAGGCCGGTTTTCGGCGGACGGTCTACCGCCACATTTCACCAATCGTGTATTTATGATTATACTACCAAATAGTTGTTCACGAAATAACGGCAGGAAGAACAGGTGGCGAGATGACCCGCAACAGGGAGTATACCGGCGGAAGACCTGACGAGTGGCCAGGTACCACGCAATTGAGCTGGATGTTCTTCACGACGCTACGCCGCATGGGGCGGAATCTGGACCTGCACTCCCGCGAACTCGAGAGAGAGTTCGGCCTGACGGTGCCGCAGCTCACGGTGCTCTGGGCGGTCGGTTCGCACGCTCGGATGCCGATCGGCAGGATCGCTGACCGTATCAGCCTGAGTGGCGCCACCGTCACGAACATCGTCGATCGTCTCGAAGTGCACGGCCTGGTGTCGCGCGAGCGATCCACCGGCGACAAGCGCCAGGTTCTGGTTTCGCTCACGGCCGACGGACGGAAACTGCTCGCCCGTGGACCGCAGCCATTCCACGAGTGCTTTGCCCGCCGCCTGGCCAAACTGGACGAATGGCGGCAGACTGAACTGCTCTCGGCGCTCCAGCACATCGCCGCGATGATGGAGCCGGATTCGTCCGAAACCGGGCCGTTTGACAAGTCCGGGCCATCCGGATAGCATCTGAATAATCACGACTTATTTCGTCATTTTCGCGAGGGAATCAGGGAATGCCGGTCTACTCGTTACTGGTCAAACCGTCATCGGCGGACTGCAACATTCATTGCACGTATTGCTTCTACCTCGAGAAGAAGGCCCTCTACCCCGGAAGGCACAGGCATCAGATGACCACGGATGTCCTCGAGCGGATGATAGCCTCGTATATGGAGACACCGCAACCCACCTACTCGTTCGGATGGCAGGGCGGTGAGCCGACCCTCATGGGTCGCGCGTTTTTCGAGCGCATCACCGAGTACCAGGAGAAGTACGGCCGACGCGGCGCTTCGGTTGCCAACGGGCTCCAGACAAACGGGCTGCTACTGACCGATGAGCTCGCCGCGCACCTCGGCAGGTACCACTTCCTCGTCGGCGTCAGCCTCGACGGGGAAGCCGAGATCCACAACCAGAATCGTCTCACCGAAAGCAACCGTGGCACGCACGCACAGGTGCTGCGGGGCATTGAGACCCTCAGGCGACACAACGTCGAGTACAATATTCTCACCGTCGTGTCGGCTGCCAACGTCCACCGTGGACGCGAGGTATACCGCTATCTGCGCGACGAGCTCAACGTGAGCTACCATCAGTATATCCCATGCGTCGAATTCGACAACGATGGAAACCCGGCGCCGTACGCAATCACCGGTGCCGAATGGGGCAAGTTCCTCCTTGACGTCTTCGACGAGTGGCGCGGAGGCGACGAGGAGCGAGTCTCGATTCGGCTGTTCGACTCCATCCTCACGATGCTCGTCGAAGGCACGGCGAATACCTGCGTCATGGCACGAAACTGCCGTCAGTACTTCGTCGTCGAGCATAACGGGGACGTCTATCCGTGTGACTTCTTCGTGGAGAAGGAGAAACGACTCGGCAACGTCATGACCGACCGGTTCGACGACATGTGGAACTCGCTTGTCTTCCGCGACTTCGGTCGGAACAAACGGCGCTGGAGCGCCGAATGCAAGGCCTGTCCCTACCTCAGAGTGTGCGCAGGCGACTGCCAGAAGATGCGGTACCGGACGACCGAGGACCCATCGCACCTCAGCCACCTGTGCGACGGGTGGAAGCTCTTCTACGGCAGGACACTGCCTGAGTTCGAGCAGCTTTCCGAGCGAATCCGCTCGAGTTCGGTTGCCGGACCGGGCTCAAACGTCTAAGGTTCCCACGTGGACGAAACCTCGATCAGTCGTCAGGTTCTACTCTCGCTGCGGCAGATCATCCATGCGATGGATCTGCGTTCGCGACAGCTCGACAGGAGCATCGGGCTCACGGTTCCCCAGCTCGTCGTGCTGAAGGAGATTGCCGGCGCATCGGAAGCCCCGATCGGAAGAATCGCCAGGGAGATCAGTCTCAGCCAGGCGACGGTCACGACGATCGTCGATCGGCTCGAGCAGCGGGGACTCGTTTCCCGCAGGCGTGCGCAGGTCGATCGGCGTCAGGTGCTGGTGAGTCTGACGGAGGCTGGAGCGCAGCTGATCGGGCAGAGCCCGGCGATCCTCCAGGAGGAGTTTTTGAACGCGTTCACAGAGCTCGAGGCGTGGGAACAGACGCAGATACTGGCGACGCTTCAGCGAGTCGCGGCGATGATGAACGCGGAGGGGTTCGCGGCCGCACCGCTGCTGACACTCGAGCGGTTGCCGGAGCCCGAGTCGACCTGACACGCCGGCGCGGCTTCGCTATACTCGCCCCTGATGAAATGGTCGGCTACCGGCATTCGGTTCACCTCGGACTCGGGCATTCTCCGGCTCATGGATGACCTGGGCAGAGCGCTGTCCGGACCGGAGAAGAAGTACATGCTCGGCGGCGGCAACCCGGCGCTGATACCGGAGGTCGCGGAGATCTGGCGAGCGCAGATGCGCGCGCTGCTCGAAGACGAGTCGCGTTTTGACGGGGTCGTCGGCAGGTACGATACGCCTCAGGGTCGCCCCGCCTTTCTGCAAGCGGTCGCCGGGATGCTCAACCGGGAGTACGACTGGCACCTCACTGAGGAGAACGTCGCGGTAACCAACGGCAGCCAGTCGGCCTTCTTCATGCTCTTCAACCTGCTCGCCGGTTCGGATGACGCGGGTCTGAGTCGCAGGATTCTTTTTCCGTTGATGCCGGAGTACATCGGGTATCGCGATCAGGCGATCCGTCCCGGTGATTTTGTCTCCTGCGAGCCTGAGATCGAGCAGATCGACAACCACATGCACAAGTACCACGTCGATTTCGATTCGCTCGAGATCGGACCCGACATTGCGGCGATCTGCGTCTCGCGCCCGACGAACCCCACGGGGAACGTACTGACGAACGAGGAGATCGCGCGACTCGACAGGATGGCTCAGGATCGGCAGATACCCCTGATCATCGACAATGCGTACGGCGCCCCCTTCCCGGATATCATTTTCACCGATACCAGACCGACGTGGAACGAGAACATCGTGCTGACTATGAGCCTGAGCAAGATCGGGCTACCTTCGCTTCGAACCGGTATCCTCGTAGCCTGTCCGGAGATCGTACAGGCGGTAGGAGCGATGAACGCAATCGTGAGCCTGGCCAACGGCGCAGTCGGCCAGGCGCTCACGGAACGTCTCTTCGAAACCGGGGAGATCCTCACACTGTCACGGGAGGTTATTCAGCCGTTCTACCGCGGCAGATGCGAACACGCGCTCGGGTGCGTACGCTCTTCCTTCGCCGAGCGTTTCCCCTGGTCCGTTCACCGGCCCGAGGGCTCGCTCTTCCTGTGGCTCTGGTTTCCGGGCCTGCCCGGAACGACGACGCAGCTGTACGAGCGCCTCAAGGAACGCGACGTCATCGTGGTTCCGGGACGCTACTTCGCTTTTGGGCGCAACGAGACGTGGAAACACACCGACGAGTGTATCAGAGTCAACTACGCGATGGACGAGCTCGACGTGGAACACGGAATCGCCGTGATCGCCGAGGAAGTTGCCCGCATGTGGAGTAGATAGGTGCAAATAGTCTGCCTGGATCTCGAAGGCGTGCTCATACCGGAGATGTGGATACTGGTCGCCGACGCGACGGGAACCGAGGAGCTCCGCCTCACGACGCGAGATATCGCCGATTTCGACGCGCTCATGCGCCACCGAATCGACATTCTCAGCCGGCGCGGCATCACGCTGCCGGATATTCAGGAGATCACGAGAGACACCACGCCACTACCGGGTGCGATCGACTTTCTGCAAGGTCTGAGACGATGCAGTCAGGTCGCGATCCTGTCGGATACCTTCGTGCAGTTCGTTTCGTCGGTCATGGCCCGGCTCGACTACCCGCTGCTCCTGTGCAACGAGCTCGTGTGTGACGCGAACGGCAGCATCACCGGCTACCGCCTGCGCCAGACGGATGGGAAACGACGTGCGGTTGAGGCGTTTCGAGACCTCAACCTCCACGTCCAGGCCGTTGGAGACAGCTTCAACGACATCAGCATGCTCCGCGCGGCACATCGCGGATTCCTTTTCCGCCCCAGCACTGCGGTCTCCAGCGCTCACCCGGACCTCGTCCGCGCGGACGACCACGATATGCTTCTGCGCAGCATCAAGGCGCTCGAGTAGCCGCCGGCTCATCCCGGCAGTAGCTTTGGCTTGGATGTCAGCGGCGGAAGACGGCGAGCCGGTTCGATCCCCCTCAGTAGACGACCTCAGGCGGGAGCTCGGACGCGCCCGGCAGGAGAACGCCGATCTCTTCGATTCGGCGCCCGTCGGCTACTTCATCCTGGATGAGGAGGGACGGATCGTCAGACTCAACCGGGCCGCTACGCGCCTTCTCCAAGCAGATCGCAGATACGCGCTCGGGCGATCGTTCGCCTCCTTCGTCCCGCGCAGCGAGCAGCCTCGTTTTCGATCGCTGCAGAGGCGGGTATTCGATGAGGAACAGCCCCTCAGCAACGAGATGCCCCTCGTGGACCGCAGAGGGCGGCAGCTGTGGGGACGCATCGAGAGCCGGTTGCGGGTCGATCCCGAGGGGTCGCGTCGCTGTCTCATGGCGGTCATCGACGTGACCGACAGGAAGAGAATCGAGGATGATTTGATCCTCGCTCGTGAAGACGCGGTTCAGGCTGGTCGCGCGAAGAGCGCGTTCCTCGCGAACATGAGCCACGAGATTCGAACCCCGCTTAACGCGGTCGTCGCCATGTCCGAGCTCCTGCTCGACACGCCGCTGAATGCCGAGCAGCGCGACTGGCTGACGATCACCCACTGTGCCGCGGGCGAGCTGAAGGGCATCATCGACGACGTCCTCGATTACTCGAGAATCGAGACCGGGCGGATCGAGATCCACGCGGCACCCTTCGATCTGTTCGAGCTCATGGCGTCCGTCGAGGCGCTCTACAGCCCCCAGGCGGCGGAGAAGGGCGTCGGTTTTCGCGTCGATACCGCAGAAGCAGCAGCGTCGAGGTACCACGGCGATCGGGTGCGGATCCGACAGATACTGTGCAGTATCATGGGCAACGCGCTGAAGTTCACCACGAAGGGAGAGATCGCCATGACCGTACGATCTCGAGCGATCTCGGAGCACCTTCACGAGCTTACCTTCGAAGTGCGAGACACGGGCATAGGCATCAAGGAGTCGAGTCGCGACTCCATATTCGAGAGCTTCCAACAGGCCGACATCAGCCCATCCAAGACTTTCAAGGGCGCTGGCCTTGGGCTGTCGATATCACGGCGACTGGCTCGACTCATGAGCGGACAGATCTCATTCACCAGTCAGGAGGGGCGGGGGAGCACCTTCACGCTTACCCTGCCGCTGCACCCGCAGGTGAACGGGAATGACGGAATGCTGGAGAGCTGATACGATTAAGCGGATGACCGATATGGATGAGCCGAACCCGGTCGTCCTCGTCGTCGAGGACAACAAGATCAACCGCATGGTCGCCAAACAGATGCTGAAACGAGTCGGCATCGAGGCGCTGGAGGCGGACAGTGGCAGCCGCGCTCTTGAAGCGCTGCGCGAGCAGCGGTTCGACCTCGTGCTGATGGACGTGCAGATGCCTGAGATGGACGGCCTCGAAACTGCACGACTCATCCGGGACGGTGGTGCAGGCGAGGAGAACCGACGCGTTCCGATTATCGCGATCACCGCCTACGCTTCGCCGGAAGACGAAACCGCATGCTACGACGCGGGAATGGATTCGTACCTCTCGAAACCGTTGAGCATGGAATCGTTTCTGAGCTCGGTTTGCGGGGTCATAGAGACGCACGCACGCGACCGTCGGAATCAGGAGCCCCTACCTGATCCAGAGCTGCGCCCGGATGGTCCGTAGTTTTTCGAGCGCCTCGGCATAACTGTCCGAGGCGGTATAGCTGAAGATATTCTCCTCAACTAATGACCCGTCGGGCTGCTCGAACAGGCAGATGGGGCTATGCACCACACCGGCGAGCCCTTCGATTCCGTAGCCGTGGCGCTGGGCATAGACGACGAACGAGAGCTTCTCGAAGCTGATCGGTTCCCCGGATGACGTGCGCAGATAGTCAGTGGCATCGAGCAGCTGCTCGACGGGACCCTTTGAGAAATGAAAGGCCCGACTGGCCGGGAACTCAGCGGAGAGCGCCCGCTGCTCAACGAGCGCGAGCCGCATCTCATCGACAAGCTCCACGAAGTAATCGTACCCAACGCCGCACCGAAAGAGCATCACGGCGATATCGGTGCTTCGCGTGTTCTTGTGGAGGAGCGCCGGTATGTCGTAGTTGACGACGTAGACGTCCTGGTACCGTTTGATCGTCTGCCCGTCCACATGAACGATATCCCCGCCGGGAACCCAGAGCGAGAAGAGCTCCTCCGGCGTCTTGTCGAGCACGTAGAGCGCCTCGAAACTCCCGATGATGTTCGCGTCGGCGAAGGAAACTCCGAAGCCTCGCTCAAAGTCCTGCTTCATCCTGGGCGTGAAGACGCGCTTCCCGTGGACGGCAAAGAAGAACTTGTGCGCGTAGTGTCGCTCGACGATATGGTTGTCGATGATGAACTGACCCGGGAAATTGGCGAGGTAGACGAGCTTGATCCCGGAGCGGTACTGCGAGCATCGCTGGATGACCCTAAGGAGAAGGCTCTCGACCAGAACACCGTTCGTCTCAGGCCGGAGGTACAGAAAAATGTCCTGCACCTCACCGCTTCCGTCCGGTCCGGGGTACGGCACGAGCACCTGCGGATGGACCGGAGTCTGCTCAGCCGACGCTTGCTCAGCCACAGTGGAAGTGTACCTTGTTTCGCCGCGAGCGACCACCATCGCACCGCGGAGACTTGCGCGGGATCACCGCATTGCGTAAGCTGTACCTGTTCCACAAGGAGTGCATATGTATACCGTAGGTCGAGAAGAGGTCGAAGCCGTTCGAGAAGTGCTCGAAGGAGGAAAGGTCTTCCGGTACGGCATAGGAGCCCAGTGCTCGCGTTTCGAGGAGCGGTACGCAGAGTTCCTCGGAACCCGGTTCTGTCTGCAAACGGCGAGCGGCACGAATGCACTGACCGCAGCCCTGATCGGTGCGCAGATCGGACCGGGCGACGAGGTGATCGTACCGGCATGCACCTATATGGCTACTCCTATCGCCGTGCTCGCCGCCGGGGCGATTCCGGTAATCGTCGACATCAACGAGTCGATAGGGATCGATCCGCAGGCGTTCGAGGCGGCCGTTGGACCGCGTACCCGCGCGGTCATACCGGTTCACATGTGGGGCCTGCCGTGCGACATGGACGAGCTCATGAAGATCGCGGGACGACACAACATCCTCGTCATCGAGGACGCCTGTCAGGGTGTCGGCGGGTACTACGTCGGTTCAGGCGGAAAAGCGATGCTCGGGAGCATCGGCACGGTTGGCGCGTTCAGTTTCAACTACTACAAGAACATGACCTGCGGTGAAGGTGGCGCGGTGGTCACGAACGATGAGCGGATCGCCGAGCGTGCGATGTGCGTCATCGATCCGTGTCGCTTCTACTGGGACGGGCGCGAGAACACCTTCGCGGGGTTCGTCTCGAACGGTGCACGAGCTTCGGAGATCGAGGGAGCGATTCTCAACGTCCAGCTCGACCGGATACCGGGGATGATCGAACGCATGCAAGCCGAGCAGAGAACCATTCTCGCGCGCACGGTCGGGCCGCAGTCCGGCACGCCGCTGCGAAGAGCCCCGTTCAACGGCGCCGAAGGAGGGTGCGCAACCCATACCATGTACCAGTTCGACGACGCGGCGGCTGCCGATGCGTTCGCTGAGTCGGTGGGCGGAACTGTGCTCATCAAGACCGGCCGCCACGTCTATACCGAGTGGGACCCTGTTCTCGACCACCGCGGCGGACCCCATCCGGCGCTCAACCCGTACGAGATGGAGGCGAACCGGGAGTGCCGGATGGACTACGACCGGGAAATGTGCCGTCGCTCTCTCGACATTCTCTCGCGCACGGTTTCCGTGCAGTCGCACCCGGAGCACACGCAGGCGGACACCGACGCCCTGGTCGACAGGATCCTCGCCGCGGCGAAACAGCCGGCCGTCTCGTAGGCGCGTCCCAGCCGACCGGACGCACCGACCGGACGCACCGACCGGACGCAC
>SLST01000513.1 GCA_007130265.1 Spirochaetales bacterium | reverse complement strand
TCTTGAGGACCAGGTCGCGCTCGCCGCAGCGAACTCCGACGACCCGGTTCCAGCAGCCGCCCGTGAGCGTTTCGTACCCTGGTACGTTGCATTGCTCGCCAGGCAGGCCGCGGCGACAGAGCTCGGTGAGGGTGCCGTTGCTGAGGAAGGGGTCGATTTTCTCCTGGAGGAGCTGCTCCTGCACGTTCACTCGTCCATGGTCGCAGGGCGCTCGGAGGTTGTCAATTGTCGCCGATTGAGCGACGGGCTTGGTCTACGCCTCTGAAAAATGCTACTTTGCGGGTCAGCAACAACACGCGATCGGTTCAGGCTTCGTGCTGCCGGCCTGGGCCGTCGACGCAGGAGGACGAGTATGACGAACAACCCTGCCCCTCGCGGTGCTTCACCGCTGCGGGCGATCGTGATCTTTGCTGCTATCGCGGTGCCGCTCGTGCCGGCCGGTTTCTGGCTCGGTGAGCTGGTGCCCATGATGCCTGCGCCGGTGCAGGCGCCGGAGCTCGGCTTCTCCATGCTTGCGAGGATCCTTGCGCTGACCGGGTTCGTCCTCATGTTCTACCAGTTCGTGCTCACGGCGCGGCTCCCCTTTCTGGAAGCCGTCCTCAAGCGGCCCGGGATGATCAAGTCACACCGGTTGATCGGAAAGATCGGATTCCTGCTGATGCTCGCGCACGGGACCATCCTTCTCGCGATGGATCCCTTCCTCTACACCGAGAAGACGCTCGGGCTGATCGCCCTGATCCTGCTGACCGTCGCGGTCGTCGCCGCATGGTTCTTCAAGCCTCTCAAGCTGAGTCTGAAGACCTGGCGATCGGTCCACCTTCTCGCGTATCTGGTGTTTCCGCTCGTCTTCGTGCACGCCATTTCGCTCGGCGCGACGGTCACCGGGTACCGGCCGGTATGGTGGCTCTTTGTGGTGCTGTTCGCCGGGTATTGCCTGATCGTTGCGTACCGGATCGCGCGGCTCGTATCACAGAAGAAGCTCTGGTAGCGCGACGGGTCGAGGTCGGTGCGCATCAGTAGATCACCGGTTCCGCATCGAGGTCGCGCCAGATGAACCACGTGGCGACCGTGCGCCACGGTCGCCACCGCTCGGCGTGTTGACGCAGACGTTCGGTGCGAGACGCGCCGTTCCAGCCGTAGAGACGTGCTGCGGCGTTCACCAGCCCCAGGTCTCCGAGAGGCAGGATGTCGGGCCGTCTGGCGTGGAAGATGAGTACCATGTCCGCGGTCCACGGACCGATTCCGCGGTAGGCGACGAGCTCTTCGCGAAGCTCGTCGTCTTCCATCGAGCTCCAGACCGACGCGTCAATCCGGCCGTCAACGAAGGCGCGCGCGATCGACTGGATGTACTCGGTCTTCCGGGTCGAGAGTCCGGCCGCGCGCAGATCCGCCGCGTCTGCGTCGGCGAGCGCCTGGGGTGTGAGCCGGGGGTGCGCCCCGGTAATCCGACGCCAGATTCCCGCCGCGGCGGCAACCGAGATCTGTTGCCCCACGATAGCGTTCACCAGCGTGCGGAATGCGTCCCCGCTCCCGCGCAGAACGTCGTCGCGATGGGCGGCGATCAGACGACGCAGAACCTCATCGCGGGAGGCGAGCTCAGCGCAGGCGCGGTCCCAGTACGGTGGCGCGGGCATGGTGGCGGTCGGATTCGAGCAGGGCGAGTCGGTCACGCGGTAGAGTATCCTCAGTCAAAGACGAGCCGGCGAGTGATTCCGCCGTCGACCACGAGATCGGCGCCGGTGATGAATTGGTTCTCCGGGTCCGCGAGGTACCGGCACGCGCTTGCGATGTCCTGCGGCCTTCCGGCGAGCCCCGCTTCGTGGCGTGCGCTTCCTGCCGTCGCCATCGCTTCGCCGGTTTCGATCCATCCGGGGCTGACGCTGTTCACGCGGATCCTGTCCGGCGCGAGTGCCGTTGCGAGGGCCCTGGTGAGGCCGATGACACCCGCCTTGCTCGCGGCGTAGGGAATCGAGAGGGGGTCCGGTGCCTGCGCCCGAATGGAGGCGATGTTGATGACCGCCCCGCCTCCGCGCTCGCGCATCGATCGTGCCGCCTCGCGTGCGCAGAGAAAGGCGCCGCGCAGGTTCGTGTTCATAGTCGCGTCCCAATCGTCGACCGTCAGCTCGTGGAGCGACCCGGTCCGACCGAACCCGGCGTTGTTGACCAGCACGTCCACGCCGCCGTAGACCTCCCGCACCCGAGCGAAGAGCTGTTCGATCTCCTCCGGCAGGCCGACGTCGGTCCGGACGAACAGCACCTCGCCACCCCCGTCGCGGATCCCGGTCTCCGTCCGGCTCCCGGTTGCTTCGTCCCGTTCCGCTATCACGACCCGTGCTTGATCGCGTGCAAAGGACTCCGCCACGCACGCCCCGATGCCCCTACCGGCTCCCGTGACGACCACCACTAGGTTCTTCATCCCGGGTATCGTACCCCAACGTGGGGCACGAAGAAAGGGCCACCGCGATGGGTGACCCTTCCTGTCGGGACGGAACCGTGATCGCTACCGACCGCGGCCCGGACGCTCCTCCTGGTTCCGACGCGCCGGATCGAAGTCGTCCCGCCACGCCCATCCCGGAGGGATCGCTGCCTCGTCGCCTTCGTCGGTCTCGGCTCTCGTTGCCCCGGCCGACTGACCGACCGCAGCGATCTGACGTCCGGGAGCTTCTCCTCGTGCCGCGGTCTCGACTGCATTGCGTCGCTCGCCGTTCCCCGCCCAGAGCGGGTAGCGCCCCTCGTGCCAGAAATCGTGCTGCTCACCGCCGGTCTCCACGGATATTGGAGACATGTGGCCGGGGATGACGAACCCTCTGACCATGGCCTCCGCCCCCGCGACGAAGGGCAACGACTCATCGTGCCCGTATGGTCCCATGTGCAGCTCAAGGCTCGCATCCTTGGTCTCCAGCAACCACTCGTCGTGCTCGTAGAGCAGGCTACCCGATAGCGAGGCATACGCTCCGTCGCGCGCGACGTCCCGTCCGAGCACGGCGTCGCCGGCGAGAACGCCCCCGGCAATCAAACCCGAAAGCCCCAGTATCAGTACCATCGTTCGTGTACGCATATCGTACCTCCATCTTTGATAGTGATAGTGTCGTCGTCGCCTGTGGCGTCGCAGTGGAGTGAACGTGAAGAGTGTGTGAATCAAACCGGACGGTGAGGCAGCAGGATCCGGGCCGTGGTGCCGGCGGACTCGGAGCTCGTGATTTCGATTGCGCCGCCATGGACCAGCGCAATCCGACGCGCGATCGTCAGTCCGAGCCCCGTGCCGGGGCTGTTCCGCGCGTACTCACCGCGGAAGAGTCGGTCGAACAGGTGTGGCAACTCGGTTTCGGGGACAGGCGCCCCCTCGTTGTGGATGCGTATCTCTGCGCGGTCCGCGCCCGACGGAGCGACGGAAAACGAGATTCTGCCCGCCTCCGGCGCGTGGCGGATAGCGTTACTCAGAAGATTCGACACCGCGCGGTGAAGCAGGGCCTCGTCCGCAGACACGATGTCCAGTCGAAGATCCACCGTCAGCGATATCCGTTTCCGGGTGATCTCGTGCTCGAACCGCTGCCGAAGCGTGTCCGCGAACTCGTGCGCGCAGAATTCCGCGATTCGGACCCGCAGTTCCGGCGCCTCGAGGCGCATCAGCTCATCGAGATCCGCGATGAGCGTCTCGACCCGGCTGAGCTCCGCGAGCGTCGCCTGGATCCGCTTCGGATCAGGCGAGTACACGCCGTCGGCGACAGCCTCGAGCTGTGCGCGGATCGATGCGATAGGCGTGCGCAGATCGTGAGTTACGTCCTGAGCCCACTGGGCCCGCAGCAGCCGTTCGTCCTGCAGTCGCGCCGCAAGAGTGTTCGCAGAGCGTGCGATCCGGCTGATCTCTTCTGCGCCTTGCTCGGGGATAGGGAGCATCTCCCGTTCGTGCGCCATCGAGTCGATGCCCGCAGCGACGCGCGCCGCGGGGCGCGAGAGAGACCGTGCGAATCGCCATGCAGCGAAGAGCGCGACCGCGAGCGCGGCGCCCGCGCCGGCCGCCGCTGTGCGCGTCAACGACCCCGTCAACGCCCGGTTCGCGGCGTCGTTTCGAAACGCCGTGGGGCCTATCTCGTAGTGTCCCACGACGCCGCCCTCACGGTGCAGGACGTACCGTTCCCACTGATCGGTCTCCCGCCTCCAACCCCCGCCCCGGTTCGACGCCACGAGCGCACCCTCACGGTCGTAGATGAAGACGGGTATGTCCTGCGGCAACCCCGCATCCACAGGGCTCTCACCGCCGAGCACCCGGCGAACCGCCTCCTCGACCATCAGCTCGCGCCGCTCGCTCCACCTCGCCAGCGAGTGGTGATACCCGGATACGAGCGCCCCCGCGAGTACGATCAGCAGAACGGCGAAGCTGAAGACGAACGCGGCGAACGTGCGCCTGAAGAGGCTATGCATCCTTCGGGGCTCCGATGAAGCGGTACCCGAATCCGCGCACCGTGTCGATCCAGGGCGCCTTCTCGAGTTTGAGCCGGATGTTCTTGATGTGGGTGTCGATCGTGCGCTCGGATCCTTCAGCAAGGTAGTCCAGGCATTCGCCAAGCAGTCGCTCACGGGAGACAACCATTCGTGGTCGTTCCGCGAGATAGCGTAGTATCTTCCATTCCGCGGGGGTCAAGGTCACGTCCTTCCCGTCATGTCGACACAGATGACCTTCGTCGTCGAGCTCAAGCTCATGGCGTCCGCCCGATTCGCCAGCCGTCCAGAGAGCCGTGCGGCGAGGAGCCTCATCCTGCACGCGGCGCAGTAGCGCGCGCACCCGCAGCATCAGCTCCTTGTTCGAGAAGGGCTTCACGACGTAGTCGTCACCGCCAACCTCGAATCCGGTGATGCGGTCGGATTCGCTCGTACGGGCGGTCAGGAACACAATGGGCGTCCGCTCGCGGCTGCGCAGGCGGCGAGCGAAGAGAAATCCGTCCCCGTCCGGAAGCATGACGTCGAGAATGATCAGGTCCGGGTGCTGCAGCCGCACCGCCTCATCGACTCCCGACAGCTTCGCGAAGCAGGAAACGGTGTGGTCGTCGAGCTCCAGATAGGAGGCAATGGTCTCTCGCAGCCCGTCGTTGTCCTCTACTACGAATATCCTGGCCATGGCCTTCTCACCCTATACCATCACGGGGTATCGGTCATCACACGTCGCACGAACGCGACGGTGACGTGTTCGTAGCGCTCATCTTCCTCAATGTCGAAGACTCGTGTGTCGAGATCGAAGCCTGGATCGACCCCGAGACGATCGAGTAGATCCTCGGGCGCAACCCCGAATCCGGTCGCGACCTCCCGTAGCGTCATCGTCGGGCCTATCTCCTCCGGCGAGAGAGTTGCCGCGACCGCGGTTCCCGCCGGGCTGTACGCTCCGGCCGCGCGGGCGATGGCGACCGGCAGGAAGAGCAGTACGACCGCCGCCGCTGCCAGCGCGGCTGCGCTGCGCACCGACGTGAGACGCGACGCGAGGCGCCTTGATCGAGCGGGGAGAACGGGGATGCCGGTATCCTGCCGAGGAGCCCGTGTCGAGTATACGAGGACGTCGGAGATGGGGCACGCGGCGAGGCACTCCGTGCATCGGTTGCAGCGGCTTTCGCGGACCGACGCAAGTTCGTGGATGCTCACACCCATGGGGCAGGCGCGGCTGCAACGTCCGCACGACGGGCAGTGTTCGGCGTCGCGCCGGATCGTGAACGGGCTGAACTTGCCCAACGCACCCTGGATCGCGCCGAAGGGACAGAGCCATCGACACCAGGGGCGAGACACGAGAAGCGACCCGACGAGCGTGAGCGCGAGCACGACGATCCCGCCCGGAAAGGCGCCTTCAAACCAGACGTGCAGGAGTGCCCGTGACGGATTGAACGACGAGGCCGTCAGCCCGATGAAGCGTACCGACTGGATGAGTACGAAGGTCAGCACGACGTAGCGCAGCCAGGTAAGGCGTCGGTCCCACCTCCGGGGCACCATGCGGTTGAACCGCTTCCCGAGGAGTCGGCGTCCGAGCCGACCCATCCAGTCCTGCACCGCGCCGAGCGGACAGATCCATCCGCAGAAGACTGCGCCGAGGAGCGCCGCGCTGAGGATCGCTCCGAGCAGGATCCAGGTGTTCGTCCGTTCCGTCTCGATGAAGCCGTCGCCTGCTCCGATGGCGCCTATCGATTCGACCATGCCGATGGGGCACAGACCGTGGAGATCGGGCCACCCTGACGGCACGGAGAACCCGTACTCTCCGGCATAGCGGGCGACGACCATCGAGAAGATGAATGCCGCGATCGCCACCTGCGCGATCAGCCGTGTTTTCGAGCGGGTCAGTCTCATGACGCCGCCTCTGCCACCTCGATCAGCAGAACCTCATGGTATCCGCCGCGGTCGCACTCACGGATCACGTCGATCCGATACAGACCGGTCTCCGCGGCCCTGAACTCGATTGCCGTCGTGTAGCGGCGGGTCGCGATTTGCTCCCACTCGATCTCTGCGAGCAGCACCAGCGGCTGGGTCTCGCGCAGCACCCGCCATCGAGCCTCCTCGAGCAGGAAGAGCGTGTCCTCCGGGTCGATTCGGCAGTTCGCGTGGTTTTCCCGCATGGTGATTTCTATGCGGTACCTCTCGCCGACCCGGACGACCGGCGCAGCGCCCGACAGCGCGATCTGCGTCTCGTCGCCCGCGCCTGCGAGCGTATAGGTGAATATGCACGCGCTCGCGGCGAGCGCCGACCCGAGAAGCAGTGCCAGGGTGCAGACGACCCGACGCAGCATATGTACGGACATGAGGCCCTCCTTCGACACGCCCTCAGTCTCGGGTACGGATGTGAGTCCGGCGAGGAGCCTCTGTGAAGATCAGGTGAAGGGCGAGTCTACAGCCCGGCTGGGTTGAATACGCGTGCCGGGATGCGGGCGTTCGGGTCCACGGACACGATGGTCAGCTTCGTGAAGGTCCCTTCGGTGTGGTTCGTCATTACGGCCTCATGCGGAAGCGTCTGTCCCGAGACCTCCTGCCTCGTGAGCAGCTCGTACTCCTTGACCATCCTCCCGTTCCCGTCCATGTACCGGACCCGCTCGATCAGGTCCGTCTCGTCCTCTACGGTGAAAATCTTCCGTACGTGCGTGGGTGAGGCCTGCGCCAGACGTCCGTCGATGATCGTGCGCCCCGCGGGTTGTTCGGACAGGAGCGCAAGCTCATACGCGGCGACGTCGATGTAGGAGAAGTCCTCGACGGTGAAGTCCGAATTGAAGATGCTTTCCGTATTGTCGTGACCGGTGAGGCGTCGTGTGCCGCTCGACGTGCGCATCCAGAAGTCGGACCGGCCGCGATGGTCGCGATGCATCAGAAACTTCAGGTTCCGCAAGAAGGCGGGCTCTATGACCTGCGCGAGAATGCGCGCTGTTCCGCCCGCTTCGCGTTCGATGGAGACCTCGACCGTCCGCGTCGAGGTGCCGCCTCGAGAGTGGATCTCCATTACGGCGCGCAGGACGGTTGACTCGGAAGGCCCAAAGAGGTGTGCGTTCTCCAGGGCCGCCGCAACATCGGCCGCCGCGAGAGTGGCTGCGCAGAAGAACCCGGCAGAACAGAGCGCGAAGAGGCCGCGTCTGCTAACGATGGTGGTTCTGATCCCCTGCATCCGCCTCACTATATCGCGTGATGAGCCACGGAACAACGGTCAGGGTACAGAAGGTTGCGGTCGCAAGCGCCGGCACGAGGAGGAGCACGTGGGCGAAAAAGGTCTGATAGCGCGAGAGCGTCAGCGGCAGAACCGCGAGACAGATGATCGTCGTCGTCTGGACGGCGGCCCTGCCGGCGTGGGTGAGTGTCAACGCGAGCGCGGACGCCGCACCCGTTGACCTGCGCTCGCGGCGGTAGAACAGGGTCACGTAGATCACATCGTCGACGCTCACTCCCATGAGCGCCGCGAGCATCGCCGTGCTCAGCGCATTGAGCGCGATACCGGCCGTTCCGGCGATACCAAAGAACACGGCGATCCCGGCGATCGACGGCACAAGACAGATGATCATCCAGCGAAAGCTCCGGTAGATCGCGAGCAGCAGGAGCGCGAGACAACCGATGAACACGACGACGCTCCGTACCTGGCTGTTGACCAGAAGGTCGATGACCGCCTGCCGTCGCATCCGGTAGCCGGTCAGGTGAATGCTCGCCTCCGGAACCAGCCGGTCTGCCGTGCGCCGTATGTCCTCCGCCAGCGCGGCCATCCGTTCGCCCTCATCGCGCAGCCGTCCTGCGCCGTCTCCTGAGAGCACCGTGAGCCGAGCCGTCGAATAGGTCGGGTCGAGGAGGGATCGAATGGAAAATCGTCCCCCGCGGCCCCCGATGAGCTCCAGTGTCTCGCCGATCTCAACAACGGTACCCGGCAGGTACGGCTCGTCTCTCCCAATCATCCTCGAGCTCGCCCAGTTCACGAAGTCGGTGAAGGATATCACTCGTCGGACCTCCGGATGCGAACGCAGCGACTCGACCAGATCGTGAACCGCGGCGTAGGTGCGAGGATCGATGAGCCCGTACTCGGTGTGAGTGTCGATGATGATATCCATCGGATCAACACCGCCGTACCGTCTGTTGAGATCGCGCCGTGCCACGAGCAACTCGTCATGGGGCCAGAGAATCGCTTCAGGCGCGCCGGACGTGTAGACTCGCGTGGCGCCGTAGAGGCCAAGAGGGACGACGGCTACCAGCAGCAGGCCCGCGAACCGCCGGCGCCAGATGGGTCTGCCGTGAGGCCTTCTCACGCGGGGCACAGTCCGGGCGATCCTCGACAGGGCTCCGGGAAGCGCGAAGAGCGTGACGAGGAAGGCGAAGGCAACTCCGCACACGAGGAGCAGGCCGAAGGTACGCAGCATCGGCAACCCGGTGAGAAAGAGCGTCGACATGCCGAGAGCCGTGGTACCGGCCGCGGCTGCGATCGTCGGCGCTGCACGGGTGAGTGTCTCTTCCATCGGTTGCTCGGGAAAGGCCGACGCATACTCGTAGAGATGAATGCTGTACGAGGTCGAGAGCGCGAGGACGAGCAGGGGAACCGGGAGCGCGAAGACCGTGATGGGTACGCCGAGCAGTGCGAAGCAGCCGAGGGTCCAGACCGTCGGCGCGGAAGAAGCGGCCCAGAGCAGAGCTGAGTGAGTAAGCCTTCGCGTTATCCTCCAGAAGACGAGAAACGAGATGAGAACCCCAGCCGCGATGAGCACGACGGCTTCGTTCTCGAGCGTGTCAGTGATCTCCGCCTCCAGGAGCACGTCTCCATAGCCAACGGCCGGCGGAAACTTCGAAACGGCAGCGGTGACGGCTCGGGCGAACTCGGCCGGGTTGGTCTCCGCGAGCGGGACGACCCACATGCTCCACGATGATCCATCCGCGGAGACGAGGTGTTCCCGGAATATCCTGGTGGTCTCGATCCGCTCGCGGAGGTGCACGGGTCCGAGCTCGATGAGTGGGACGAAGCGCAGTTCGTCGCCGGAGACTTCGAGATCGGCCACCGAGACGACTGAGGTAACGCTCGCGATCCCTTCGGTTCGCGACAGCGCATCGTGGAGCTCGTTGACGGCCGCGAGCGCGTCCGGGGCGTAGAGGTCTGCGGCAGGGTACGAGACGAGTAGCACTTCGCCGGGGTCGAATCGCTCGAGTGCGGCCGACGCCTCCCGGTCGGACGATCCCTCCGGGAGCTCCATGTGTATCGACGGGGAGATCTCGACGCCGAGCGCGAGCGCCACGAAGACCGCCGTAACGATCACGAATGGAATCACCCCGAACCGTCCGTACCTGCGATGGTAAGACGCCGGTAGCTGTGGCATCTGCATAGGAGGCCCAACTGTAGGCACGCGCCCATCTGTCGTCAAGCGCCGGGACCCCGTCGTCGCTGCGGGTTCCCTCCGCGCGTGGTAGAATAGGACCGGAGGTTCTATGCACGCGCTTATTCTCAGCTCGAGTCCCAACACCGACGGTCTGACCGCGGCCTGCGTCGATGCGGTTCGAGATGGTCTCTCCGCCGGAGGGCTCGGCTCGAGCGAGGTGCGGCTGACCGAGGCGAACATCGGGGTCTGCAGGCAGTGCGACGACGGATGGGGAACGTGCCGCGACGATCACGTCTGCCAGGTTGTCGACGGGTTCCAGTCGGTGCATGCGCGGGTGAGGGACGCCGCGGCGTTGATTCTCGTGACACCGGTCTACTGGGGCGACCTCTCCGAGTCGGCGAAGGCGTTCGCCGACCGGCTGCGGCGGTGTGAGGCGACGCAGGGCGATCATTCGCCGCTGGCAGGTCGCTGGTTCATGGGTATCGCCGCGGCCGGCGGGAGCGGCGGAGGGCAGATCAGCTGCCTCGAGCAGATGGAGCGCCTTGTCGGCCACATGCACATGAAGCGTTGGGACCTCGTTCCGCTGTGCCGGTGGACCCGGGAGGCGAAGCTCCAGGTGATTCACGCGTCGGCCCGCGCACTCGCGCAAGCGGCCGACGGGGAGATCTGACACTTCAGGCGGGAGACCCCTCCAGTCCCGTCCGCTCGAACTGGCACTGCGGGGCTTCATGTGCCTCGAGTGCGGCGCGCATCTTTGAGGCGAGCTCCGCCTCGAGCGTCTCGTCACCGATCGGGTTCTGCTGCCCGGGATCGCGGTCGAGGTCGTAGATGGGGTTGAAGTCGGGGGCATCGTGGTGACGCGTCGACTTCGTGGGGATGCGAAGCTGCGGGAGCCTCCCGGCGCGCGGCAGGAAGCGACCGCACTCGGCGCGCTCGAGGTATTCCCGCGGGAGGAAGTCCCGGAACCCGCGCGGCATGAGCGTATGGTGGTGCACCGTCGATTCCGGGATCGGCTGACGGCAATAGGTGTGGCGTCCGTCCGACAGGTTGATGTCCTTTCCGAAGTAGCCGTAGAGCACCGCGTCGTGGAGCGCGTGGAGATCAGGGGCACGCCCTGAGGCGAGCTCCCGTGCGAGCGGCAGCAGGGACTTCCCGCGTACGCTCTCGGGTACCTTCGCGCCAAAGGTCTCGCAGAGCGTGGGCACCAGGTCGATCGTCTGCGTGAGCGCCCGGCACCGTCCCGGGGGCGATCCCGGACGCGCGAGGAAGAACGGGATGTGGGCGAGCTCGTTGTAGTCGAACATGTAGTTCTTCGCCCAGTATCCGTGCTCGCCGAGCAAGTGGCCGTGGTCGGTCGTCAGGATGATCTGCGTGTCCTTCCACAGGTCGAGCTCGTCCATCCGGTCCAGGAGCTTGCCGAGCCAGTGGTCGCCCATCGTGAGCACCGCCGCGTAGCGCCGCCGGATGTGCGCGACCGCCTGCTCGTCGTCGTGCTCCGGGTCGAGCGGCGCGTAGTCGGGCCAGTTGTACAGATA
>SLST01000593.1 GCA_007130265.1 Spirochaetales bacterium | reverse complement strand
GCTGCTCATGTTCTTCGTCGCTCGCGTCCGGCTGCGCTTCTTCCTCAGCCTGGGACTCGTCGCCGCGCCTCTCACGACTATACTGTTGCTCACCCGCGAGCACCGCGTCCTTCGCATCCTCGCGTATATCGACCCGAACCTCGACCGATTCGGCTCTGGATACCAGGTCCTCGCCGCCCAGCGGGCACTCGTGCAGGGCGGACTCTGGGGACGCGGTATCGGCCAGAGTCTCCAGAAGTACGGTTCGCTTCCCGAGCCGCACTCTGACTTCGTCTTCGCCGTTCTGGGCGAAGAACTCGGCTTCGTCGGGGTCCTGCTCGTGCTCGGGCTGTTCGCGGCGCTGGCGATCAAGGGGTATCGCCTCTCCTTCACCGCGACGAGTGTGTTCCGATCGCTGCTCGCCTTCGGCCTGACCAGCCTCATTGCCCTTCAGGCACTCCTCAACATGGCCGTCGTGTGCGGCCTGGTGCCCGCGACCGGGATACCGCTGCCGTTCTTCTCCCATGGCGGCTCGGCGATACTGATGACGCTCCTGATGTCCGGGCTGTTGCTCAATGTGGCCCGCGAGGAGATGCGTGCGGATACGGAGCGCAGGTATGGCTGACGTTCTGGCCGGACGAAACTATGTGGCGCGTGAGCACAGACCGGGCCGGGAACGTGTGGTCCAGAGGTTCCTCGTGCTCGCTATCGCACTTCTCTCGCTCGTCCTGCTCGGCCAACTCGCGTACCGTCTCGCTATCGCTCCGCGGCTCACGATCGACACAATCGTAGTGGACAGCAATCTGCCGTTCACCGACGAGCAGCTTCTTGCTCTCGCCGGAGTTCACGAGGGCGTCGGGTTCTTCTCGGTCCAACCCGAGCGCGTCGCAGCCCGAATCCGGCAACAGCCGATCGTGCGAGACGTGCGGGTCGAAACGGTCTTTCCCAATCGTCTGACCATCACGGCGACAGCCCGCGTACCGCTCGCCGCCGCGCTCGCTCGCACCGACGGCGGGACCGTGCCGCTTGTCTTCGACGAAGACGGGGTCGTCTTTCAGGTGGGCGCCGATGCGCAGTTGGGCGATCTGCCAGTGCTGTCGGGGCTGCGATTTGCCGCCGTCGACGTGGGACTCCAGCTCCCCACCCTTGTGGTTGATTTCCTCCGGCAGTTGCGCCGTATAAGAGTGGAGGATCCGGCGCTCTATCGATTGTTCAGCGAATACCGAATCGTCCAGAAGAACGAATACGCCTACGAGGTGGTACTCTACCCCATGCACTACCGCCTGCCCGTGCGAATCGGTACCAGCATCGATGCCGACATGATACAGTACGTGATGATGATGCTGGACGTACTGCAGCGGGAAGACCGTCTCTCGTCGCTCGCGGAGCTCGATTTTCGGAGCGGAGAAGGCGTACTCCGTCCGCGCGATGACGGGGGGCACCGGTGAACGACGATCGGGTGATCGTGGGGCTCGATATCGGGACGACTACCGTATCGGCTGCAATTGCCGACTACGACGAGGACGGGCAACTCGAGATCATCGGGCTCGGGACCGCGCCGTCGCACGGGTTGCGCCGCGGGGTCGTGATCAACATCGAAGCGACGCTGCGCAGCGTCGGTCTGGCGGTAGAGGCGGCGGAGCAGATGGCCGGACGAGAGGTGTCGACCGTGGTCACCGGGATCGCCGGTGGGCACATAGAGGGTCTGAACTCGCGCGGCGTTGTTGCGGTCACCGGGCGAGGACGTGAGATAACGAGTGAGGACGTCGACCGCGTTATCGACGCGGCGAAGGCGGTGGTGATCCCCATGGATCGCGAAGTCATCCATGTCGTCCCGCAGGAGTTCATCGTCGATGAACAGGCGGGTATCAGGAACCCGCTCGATATGATAGGAGTGAGGCTCGAGGCGGAGGTTCACATCATCACCGGATCGGTGACTTCCGCCCAGAATCTCGTGAAGTGCGTGAATCGCGCCGGATTCAAGGTGTCGGACATCGTGCTCGAGTCGCTCGCTTCGGCGCGAGCCGTTCTGACCGAGGATGAAAAGGAACTCGGCGTTCTGCTGATCGACCTTGGTGGGGGCACGACGGACATACTGATTTTCCGAGAGGGCGCCCCCTACTACACGAGCGTTCTTCCGGTCGGCGGAGCGCAGGTGACTGGTGATCTGTCGATCATGCTCAAGACGCCGACTGAATCGGCGGAACAGATCAAGCACGAGGCCGGCTGCTGTTACCTGCCGCTCGTGGAGGCGGGGGAGCCGGTCATCATCCCGGGCGTCGGGGGCCGGCCGCCGGCATCAGTTCCACGCGAAGAGATCTGCCGGATTATCCAGCCGCGCGTGGGGGAGATCTACTCGATGGTTCGAGAGAAGATCGAACCGAAGGGATACCTGAGACATCTTGGCGCGGGCATCGTGCTCACCGGAGGCGGCGCGTTGCTGCCCGGCGCTGTGGAGCTCGCCCAGGAGGTGTTCGGCGTTTCTGCCCGGATCGGACAACCGGGTAATCTCGGCGGGATCGGGACCGTGTACCAGACCCCGGAGTTTTCCACGGTGATCGGGCTGGTGCTTTACGCCGAGGCGAAAAGCGGCGGCCGGTCGGACGCCGTCCCGGAGAAGGACACTCGAGGTAGGATGCAAGGAGGACTCCTTCGAGGAGTCGGAAAGTGGCTGCGGAACTTCTTCGAATGAGGAGCTTTGGCAGATAGAGGATCGACTATCTACTGGGAGGGGATATGAAGATCGAGATTCAGGACGATGCCCGGGTGCTCGGCGAAGCCTACGGAAGCCCGACGGTCATCAAGGTGATAGGCGTGGGCGGCGG
Organism: Spirochaetales bacterium; assembly: GCA_007130265.1. Lineage (GTDB taxonomy): Bacteria > Spirochaetota > Spirochaetia > DSM-27196 > SLST01 > SLST01. Next base: position 8,558 of record SLST01000593.1, on the reverse strand, counting down.
CGGCAGCAACGCAGTGAATCGGATGATTGCTGCCGGGCTCGAGAACGTCGAGTTCTGCGCCGTCAACACCGACCTGCAGGCTTTGCAGCGGTCGAACGCGGAGGTCCGCCTGCCGCTCGGATCGGAGCTCACCGGAGGGCTCGGCGCCGGAGGTAAGCCGGAGGTCGGGGAGAAGGCTGCGCTCGAGGACAAGAGCGAGATTCAGCGGGTCGTACAGGGCGCGGATATGGTGTTCATCACCGCCGGAATGGGCGGTGGGACCGGTACCGGCGCAGCTCCGATCATCGCTCAAGTGGCTCGAGACATGGGAATCCTCACCGTTGCGGTGGTCACGAAGCCGTTTGACTTCGAGCGCAACTACAAGATGCGACTGGCCGACGAGGGGCTCGCGAAGCTCCGGGAAGCGGTCGATACGCTCATCATCATCCCGAACCAGCATCTGCTGAAGATCGTCGACAAGAAGACCCCCATCACCCAGGCTTTTCTGCTTGCCGACGACGTGCTGCGGCAGGCCGTCCAGGGGATCAGCGATCTGATTACCAAGCCGGGAGAGATCAACATTGACTTTGCCGACGTTCGCACGATCATGAGCGGTCAGGGCGACGCGCTGATGGGGATTGGCGTCGGCGACGGCGAGAACCGGGCGGTTGACGCGGCGACCGCGGCTATCAACAATCCGTTGCTCGAGGATGCGAGCATAGAGGGGGCGAAGGGAATCCTCGTCAACGTCTCGGGCGGTCTCGATTTCGCGCTGAGCGAGTACGAAGAGATCCTCAACATCATTACCGCCAATGCGGACCAGGACGCCCTGATCATCTCCGGGACGGCGGTTGACGAGTTGATGGAGAACGAGGTCAAGGTCAGCGTGATTGCGACCGGATTCGATCGTGATCACGGTCCCGCGCGCCCGGCTCCTGCCAAGTCCGAACAGACCGAGGAGTACATCTCGCTGAATCAGTGGTCAGAGATGACGCGCGCGCGGCTGCATCGCAGTCGCGAGCAGGTGCTCAAGTCGGACGAAGGTGAGCTGGACGAGCTGGGTATACCGGCGATCCTCCGTTACCAGCAGGTCGGCGGCGGCCATGACGGCTGAACGGCCGCAGGGCCTGATCCAGGAGTTTGAAGACTATCTCACCGCCGGCCTTCGACTCTCGCGGCAGACGGTCGCCACCTATATCCGAGACTGTCGGGTGTTCCTCATGTGGGCGGCCGCCCAGGATCTGGCCGTTCGATCGATGACCACCGCGCAGGTGATTGATTTCCTCATAGCGCGTCAGCAGGAGGACGGGCTCGATCAACGGACGATTGCGAAGTGCATCAGCGCTCTGCGCAGCCTGTTTCACTATCTCGTGCTCCAGGGCGACCGCGAGGACAATCCGGCGACGCTCGTCGAGCTGCCGAGAGCTTCGTACCGCGTTCCCGGAGTTCTCGATCTCGAGCAGATAGATCGCCTGCTCGATTCGATCGAGCTCGACAGTCCGCTCGGGCTCCGTGATCGCGCCCTGTTCGAGCTGATCTACTCGTGCGGTCTGCGGATCTCCGAGGCGGTTGAGCTATCGGTGGAGCGGGTCTTTCTCGCCGAGCGTCTGATACGGGTGCACGGAAAAGGGGAGAAGGAGCGGCTCGTTCCCATGGGCGAACACGCGCGGCACTGGCTCGTGCGGTATCTCGAGGAGGCGCGCCCAAGGCTCGTTCGAGGTCCGGTGTCAGCGCTCTTTCTCAACAACCGCGGCCAGAAGCTCTCCCGCAAGGGCATGTGGAAGCGTTTCCGCGAGATCTCCGAGCGTGCCGGTGTGGAGGCGAAGGTGCACACGCTGCGGCACTCGTTTGCGACGCACCTGCTCGAAGGCGGCGCCGATCTGCGCGCAGTGCAGGAACTGCTCGGCCACGCCGACATCTCCACGACGCAGATCTACACGCACGTGGACCGCGACGAGCTTGCCACGCACCATGCGGATTTCCATCCAAGGGGTCGGTAGTGAAGCGGGGACGGATTTGGTACCGTAGATGAGAGGAGACCGAATGGCTGTTCGCCGCGCGAGCCGGGCGCTTGCGATTCTGACAGCGACTCTCGCACTGTTCGCGTGCGCGCGGGAGGACCCCCGGCTCGAGGGTCTCGTGAATCTGGAGCCGGCTCCGCCGTCGACGGATCGGATTCGCGAGCTCGAGGCGCTCGTCGAACAACACGGCGAGACCGTCTCGCGCAAGGTCGAGGCGGGGCTCAGACAGGCTGACGCCCTGAAGCTGCTGGCGCAGGAGTATATGCGTCACGAGCTCTACGGTCCGGCGCTCGACGCGCTCGAGGAGGCGATCAGAATTCAGCCGCGCAACCATATGCTCCACTATCTTGCCGGTGTGTGCGCCGGGTTTATCGGCAAGGCGCAGGCCCGGCCGGACCTCCGCGAGCAGTCCCTTGCTCGCGCAGAGCTCTCCTACCTCAACGCGCTCGAGATATCGCCGGATTACATTGACGGGCGGTACGCACTCGCGGTGCTCTATACCTTCGAGCTCGGCAGACCGTTCGACGCGATCGGGCAGCTGCGGCGCATACTCGAGCGTAGCAGCGGCCACATCCCGTCGCTGTTTGTCCTCGGCCGCGCCCACGTGGAGCTCGGCAACATAGACGATGCGATCTCAGCCTACGATCGCATCATCGCGGCGCGTGTGGACGACGAGACCCGTCGCGCGGCCGAACGCAACCGCAGACTGCTCCTTGGAGGATCACAATGATTCCGGACACGCTGTTGCGACTGGCGATTAACCGTCTCACTGTCCGGCCGACGGAGAAGCAGACGCTCGAGGAGCTCGTCGACAGCGAGGAGTTCTTCCGTGCGTTGACCCCGGCTCTGCTCTCGCAAATCCTCGGACGGCAGATTGTCCGGATGGAGCGCGGGCCGGATGAGCTGCTTTGCCGAGCGGAACGCGACCTGAGCTTCCTCCGGGCTCGCGGATGCCATGCGATTTCGCTCTACGACCGGCGCTACCCGGCGGCGTTGCAGGAGATCTACGATCCTCCCTACCTGCTCTACCTGCGTGGCGAGCTCCCGGCCCTGGACCGGCCGATGGTCGCGATCGTCGGGACGCGAGACCCCGGTGCGGCGGCGGCCACGGCGTCACGCAGGCTCGCCGGAGAGTTTGCTCGCGCGGGTGTGGCCGTCGTGTCGGGACTCGCTCGGGGAATTGACGTCGAGGCGCACCGTGGTGCGGTCGAACACGGGATCACCGGGGCCGTACTCGCCTCCGGAGTCGATCTGATAACCCCCTCGTCGCACCGTGGTGTCGCGGCGCAGATACTTGATCGCGGCGGTTTTCTGCTCAGCGAGTATGCCCCCGGCGTTGCCCCGATGAAGTACCACTTCCCGGCGCGTAACCGGATCATCAGTGGGCTTTCGCGCGCGGTGATCGTGGTGCAGGCGCCTGCGAAGAGTGGAGCCCTGATCACCGCCGACTATGCGCTCGACCAGGGACGCGATCTTTTCGTGCATCGGGTCGGTGTCGATGGCGTGCGAGGCGCCGGTACCGCGGAGCTCGCCGCGGATGGCGCCCCGGTCATTGATTCCGCGGGTGAAGTGTTTCGTGAGTGGGAGATCGAGGTGCCTTACGGCACTCGCGAGCCGGGCTTCAGCGACGCGCCCGCCTCAGAGCCCCGCTCGGCGGATGAGGCCGCGCGACGGCGAATCGAGCTCGTGCGGCGGTCGATCTCCGGTGAGGCAACGCGATGAACGGAACGTCGGCCCAAGGCGCAGCCGGAGTAAAGCTTTCCCATGTGGAAGAGTATCTTGCGTATCTGCGGAGCGTGCGGAACCTGAGCGATGCAAGCATCCGTGCGTACCGCGGCGATCTCTGTGCGTTCGACGGCTGGCTGGCGTGCAACGAACTGGACGAAGATCGCGTCGACGCCGCGCTCGCTCGTCGGTATGTAGCGCACCTTTCGCGCCAGAATGCCGCGGTCAGCACGGTAAACCGGAGCCTCTCGTCGCTCAAGGGGTACTTTCGGTTTCTCGAGCGTACGGGCCGGTCGACCGGTTCGCCGCTTGAAGGAGTGCGGGGGCTCAGAACGCCGGGCCGCCTTCCCGGCTTCCTCTTTGAAGAGGAGATCGCGCAGTTGCTCGCGATCGAGGGAGCCGACTTCACCTCCGTGCGCGATCGGCTTATCCTGGAGCTGCTCTACTCGACCGGGTGTCGTATCAGCGAGCTCGTCACCGTGAGCCTGGACGATATCGACTTCAAGCGAGGGCGGGTGCTCGTACACGGAAAAGGGCGCAAGGACCGGATAGTCTTCCTTGGTGCCCCGGCACAACGGGTTCTCGGCGAGTATCTGCCGCTGCGGTCCGAACGGCTGGTCCGCCTTGGCGTTCGCAACGAAAAGGCGCTCGTCGTCAACGCCAACGGCCAACGGATCACGCAGCGCGGGGTCGCGGGGATCATCCGCAAGCGCGTGGTCGAGAAAGGAATCGTGAAGCACGTGAGCCCGCATACGTTCCGCCACACCTTTGCCACGCATATACTCGACCGCGGTGCAGATATCCGCGTGGTTCAGGAGCTGCTCGGGCACAGCAGCTTGTCGACGACCCAGGTCTACACTCACCTGGGGCTCGGGGCGCTCAAGAAGATCTACGAACAGGCGCATCCCCATGCGGGACGGGATCGCGCATTGGAGAAGGAGAGACGTGATGCGTGAAATGCACGGGACGACGATTCTCTGCGTGCGCGCGAACGGCCGCGTTGCGATGGCAGGCGACGGTCAGGTGACAATGGGCGATACCGTCATGAAGGCGAACGCCCGGAAGGTTCGCCGAATCTACAGCGACAGAATCCTGCTTGGATTCGCCGGGGCGACAGCAGACGCCTTCACGCTGTTCGAGCGGTTCGAGGGCAAGCTCAACGAGTACTCGGGGGACCTCATGCGTGCCGCCGTCGAGCTGGCGAAGGAGTGGCGCACCGACAGGATGCTCCGCCGACTGGAGGCCCTGCTCCTCGTGGCCGATCTATCGAGGACGTTTCTCATCTCAGGAACCGGCGATGTGGTGGAGCCGGAGAAGGGTGCGGTGGCAATCGGCAGCGGCGGGAACTATGCGCTCGCGGCTGCCCTGGCGTATCTCGACGCAGGAGATCTGTCCGCCCGCGAGATCGCCGAGCGAAGTCTGGGGATCGCCGCCGGCATCTGCATCTACACGAACTCATCGCTGGCAGTGGAGGAGCTTTCATGAGACGGGATCTAAGCGAACTGACCCCGAGAGAGATCGTGGCCGAGCTCGATCGGTACATAATCGGTCAGGTGGGCGCGAAGAAGGCCGTGGCAATCGCCCTGCGCAATCGTGTCCGCCGGCAGCGGCTGCCGGACGAACTGCGCGACGAGGTGGCGCCCAAGAATATCATCATGATCGGCCCGACCGGGGTGGGAAAGACCGAGATTGCACGGCGGCTCAGCAAACTCACCGGCGCGCCGTTCATCAAGGTCGAGGCGACGAAGTACACCGAAGTCGGGTACGTCGGACGCGATGTGGAAAGCATGGTCCGGGATCTCGTGTCGGTCGCCGTTGCGCTCGTCAAAGAGGAGCTGCAGGAGGGCGTTCGCGAAGAGGCGGAGAAGCGAACTGAGGAACAGCTGCTTGACCTGCTCCTTCCCGGAGTCTCCGGTCAGCAGCGCACGCGAGACGTGTCCCCGGGCACGAGTGCGCCCGCGACGCCGGATGACCAGCAGCCGACGGTGCCCGCCGAGAGCGGGACCCGGGAGAAGTTCCGGCAGCGCCTGCGGGAAGGGAAGCTCGAGGACAAGGAGGTCGAGATCCAGGTGACGAAGAGCCAGTTTCCTGCGATCGAGATATTCTCCGGCAGCAGCTTCGAGGAGATGGACCTGAACCTCGGCAGTCTTGGTAGTCTCCTCGGGGGGAAGAAGAAGCGCAAACGTACGACCGTGCGCAGCGCCCGTGAGACCATCATGCAGGAGGAGATGGAGAAGCTCGTAGACCAGGACCGGGTCAGCGAGATTGCCAGAGAGCGCGCCGAACAGTCCGGTATCATATTCATCGACGAGATCGACAAGATTGCCGCGAAGGAGCAGCGCGGCGGCGTCGATGTCAGTCGCGAGGGCGTGCAGCGCGACATTCTGCCGATCGTCGAGGGCTGCCGCGTGAACACCAAGTTCGGCATGGTCGATACCTCGCACATTCTATTTATCGCCGCCGGGGCCTTTCACATGAGCAAGCCGAGTGATCTCATACCGGAGCTTCAGGGTCGATTTCCTCTGCGGGTCGAGCTCGAGGCGCTCGGTGAAGATGACTTCCGCCAGATCCTGACAAAGCCGCAGAATGCCCTGATCCGCCAGTACACCGAACTACTCGCGACCGAAGGAGTGTCTCTCGACTTCCGGGACGAGGCCATCGCGGAAATCAGCCGAATTGCCGCGGAAGTGAACTCGAAGACCGAGAATATCGGTGCACGGAGACTGCACACCGTCCTCGAGCTCTTGCTCGAAGAGGTGAGTTTCGAGGCCACCGAGTTGCAGGGCCAGACGATTCCCATCACGAAAGACTATGTGCGCGAGCGGCTTGCAGGAGTCGTGGAGGATCAGGACCTGAGCAGGTACATCCTGTGACGATCGGCGGCCCGGGGCGGCGATAACCGTTAAGCCTGCGCCGGGTCCGCCGAAGATGATAGGGAGGGGACAGCATGTTTTTGAACAACAGCTTCGGCAAGACGCTCGATATCCTTCACCGCAGCATGGACGTATCGAGTCTGCGGCAGAACGTGATCGCCGACAACATTGCGAACGCGGACACGCCGAATTTCAAGCGGAGTTACGTCAACTTCGAGAGTCAACTGAAGGCAGCACTCGAGAGCGAGCGGGCGCCCCGGCCGTTGCAGGCGGCAATGACCCGCGATCGGCATATCCCTTTCAGTCGACCGGTCGACTATCGCTCGGTCACGCCGCAACGACGACTCGATTACCTCACTACGACCGATAACAACGGGAACAACGTCGACATCGAGGTCGAGAGCATGAACTTCCTCAATAACCAGCTCATGTACACTTTGATGACCAATTCGGTGAACCAACAGTTCCAGCGGGTCAACCTGGTGATTCGGGGGTAGATAGATGGGAATGTTCACAAGTATCAACACGGCGGCCAGCGGTCTGACCGCGCAACGTATGCGACAGGACGTCATCGCGAACAATATTGCCAACGTTACGACGACGAGGACACCGGAGGGCGGCCCCTTTTTGCGCAGCCGGGTCATCATGCGCCCACGCGTCGATCAGCCGTACTGGCGCAGCCCGTTCACGCCGAGTCGGCTGGATAGCGGCGTTGGTCAGGGGGTGCGAGTCGTCGAGATTCAGAAGGACCGCGACAGCGAACCGCGTCTCGTCTGGGATCCGGAGCATCCGGACGCGATCAAGAGCGGTCCGCGTGCCGGCTACGTCGAGATGTCGAACGTCGACATCGTCAGCGAAATGGTCGACATGATCTCTGCATCGCGCAGCTATGAGGCAAACGTCGCGGTCGTCAACGGAGCGAAGTCGATGTTCCAGCAGGCGATCAACATTGCTCGTTAGGGAGGGGATGGATAATGTACTTGAGCGCCAATCAGGTAAGCGGACATGAGTTTGCGCTGTCACGGACCGACGCCCGGCACTACGCGGGAAGGCTCGACCCCCCGCTTCGGGATTCTCCGCAGAGTCCCTTCGCATCGCTCCTGCTCGACAGCCTCAACACCGTTAACGCGCAGCAGCAGACCGCGGACATACTTGCCGTACAGGCAGTGGTAGACCCCGATGGCGTGAATACGCACGATGTCACGATCGCCGCAGCGAAGGCGAACATGAGCCTGAGCATCACGAAAAGCGTGGTCGACCGTGTCATCCAGGCGTACCGGGAGATACAGAACGTGCGATAGTCGTACGCGCCGGACGTCGCATCCAAGGCGTCCAGTGGACAGAATGTCGAGGTGGCTGACCGTTAGCAGCCGTATCGACACCCTTGGGAGGGGATATGCAGTGGTTTAGTAGACTCGTCGAGCAGATCAAAGGCCTGTGGGGTACGTGGAAACCCGTACAGAAAGCGATTTTCGCGTCCATTGTCGCGGTCGTCGTTCTTGGACTCGTGCTGCTCATGGCGTTCAGCGCCGCGCCGACGCGGTCGGCGGTTTTCACGCGTCCGATTCCCGATCCGGCCATGCTCGACCGCATCGGGCTGCGCCTCGATCAGGAAGGCATCTCGCACACCGTTACGGCGGACAATCGGGTCTATGTCGACGACGAGTCTACCGCGCGACGAGCGAGGAGCATTCTCATCCGGGAGGATCTCGTGCCGCCGGACACCGATCCCTGGCACCTCTTCGACGTCGAGCGTTGGACCCAGACCGATTTCGAGCGCAACGTCAATCTCCAGCGCTCGATCACGCGGCAGCTTGAAATGCACATCACCGCGCTCGACGATGTGGACAGTGCGAGCGTGACGATCGCCTTCCCCGAGGATCGGCTCTTTCTCGAAGAGCAGCACCCGATCACCGTGAGCGTGATCCTCATGCCCAAGCCCCGCAGCGATATTCGGGAG
>SLST01000065.1 GCA_007130265.1 Spirochaetales bacterium | reverse complement strand
GGCCAAGGATCTGGAGCAACGTCTGGGCATCGGCCAGGGATTGATTTCCCGCTGGAAGCGTGAGTTGTCGCAGAACGCCGAGAAGGCTTTCCCAGGTAAGGGGCATCTTCCACCACAAGAAGAGGAACTACGTGCCGTCAAGCGCGAATTAGGGCGGGTTACGCGGGAGCGCGATATCTTAAAAAACTGTTGTGTCGCGCCGCGTCGCTGGTGGTTCAGGAACTCCGGCTTCCGGCAGGCTTCTGCTACCCTATCGGGGGAGGAGCGGCCGGTTGCTTTTTGGTCGTCTAGACCCCGTTAAAAAACATGGTCCAGGGATCTTTGCGGACTGGAGATTGGTGACGCCTTCGGCGATCCCGTTTGGGAAAGTTTGGCTGCCGCGATCCCGCCTCCCCATCCTGCTCACCTGATGGAGGCGACGATCATGGCCAAGAAAGTAGGTTCACCCCGGCGTCGCACCCCCACCTGGGCGACGGTGCATGCGCATGCGGCGGGTCTTGATGTGGGCTCCCGTTTCCACGTGGCGGCGGTACCGGCGGACTGCTGCGCAGAACCGGTACGGACCTTTCAGACGTTCACCGGGGATTTGTATCGGCTGGCGCAGTGGCTGCAGTCGGTGGGCATTACCACGGTAGCGATGGAGTCCACCGGGGTCTATTGGATTCCAGTCTTCCAGATTCTGGAGCAGCATGGTCTGGAGGTGCTCTTGGTCAATGCCCAGCACGTGAAGAACGTACCCGGCCGCAAGACCGACGTCAATGATGCCCAGTGGCTGCAACAGTTGCATCAATACGGTTTGCTGCGGGGCAGTTTCCATCCGCCGGCGGCGCGCCGCCAGGGTAAACACCAGGGCAATCAGCCGAATTTTGCGGTACGCGAAGCCCTATATGGTCTCGTCGGGACGGATTTATCCCAATTACACGGGCTGGGGCCGTACACGGCCCTGATGCTGGTGGGTGAATGCGGTACCGACATGAGCCGTTGGCCCACGGTGCAGCATTTCACCTCCTGGCTGACCTTGTCACCCGGCAACAAGACCACCGGCGGCAGGAAGCTCAGTTCGAAGACGCGGCGCTCATCCAGTCGGGCCGCGCACCTGCTGCGCCGGGCCGCGGTCAACGTGGGTAAGACGGACACCGCCCTGGGCGCTTTCTACCGCCGTCTGTCCGCCCGCACCGGTAAAGCCAAAGCCGTCACGGCTACCGCACGCAAAATCGCCGTGTTGTACTACAACACGCTACGGTACGGTATGCAGTACTGCGATCCCGGAGCGCACTACTACGAGGAGCAATATCGCACCCGCGTACTCCAGGGCCTGCAGCGCCGGGCCCGGATACTCGGCTTCGTCCTCGTGCCCGAGGCTGACGCCTAGCGGAGTTTTTTGGGAAAGCGCTGGCCATCTTCTCAGAGGAACGGTAGTGGAACGCTGCCGTTTTATCGCCGAGCACTGCACTCGCTGGAGTGTCGTGGAGATGTGCCAAGTTCTGGAGGTGTCTCGGAGTTGGTTTTATGATTGGTGTCGTCAGCCGGAAAGCGCGCGCACCGTGCAGACGCGGTGTCTGGATGAGGATATCCAGCGGTTGTTTACCGCTCACAAAGGTCGTTCAGGTAGTCCCAAGATCACCCGCCTGCTGCGCCAAGAGGGCTGGACTGTGGGCCAGAATCGTGTTGCTAACCGTATGCGAAAGATGGGGTTGCGATGTAAGATCAGGCGTGCGTATCGAACTACAACCGATTCGCGCCACGCCTATCCAGTGGCCCCCAACCGGTTGCAGCGCAACTTTACGGTTTCGGGTCCCGACCAAGTCTATGTTAGCGACATAACCTACCTACGGACGCGCCGTGGATGGCTGTATCTGACGGTCATTCTGGACCTGTATTCGCATCTGGTGGTGGGCTGTGCGCTGAGCCCATCGCTGAGCCACCACGCGGTGCTGAAGGCGCTGCGCCGCGCCTTGAGGTGGCGCCAACCAGCGCATGGTTTGGTCTTCCATTCGGACCGTGGCGTCCAGTACGCCTGTACCGGATTTCAGAAGGAACTCGAAGCACACGGTCTGGTGTGTTCGATGAGCCGGAAGGCAGATCCGTGGGATAATGCCGTAGCTGAATCGTTCTTTAGTATACTTAAATCCGAGTTGGTATACCACACGATTTGGGAAGGATATTTCGACGCCCATCAGGACCTATTTGAATATCTGGAAGTCTACTATAATACCAAGCGAATCCACTCATCACTGGGGTGGACTACCCCAGTTCAATTTGATGCTATGGCTGCGACAATGGCAGCTTAAAATGTCCGTTTTTTCGGGGGAGTACCAGTCTTGAGTTCGCGGATCAGTTGGTTGATCCGCCGCTGGAAGCCGAACCATTGCCAAGCAGCAATGCCTACAATCAGCAGACAGAATGTCGCAATTCCAGTCGGTGAGGTAACAAAGCGCGCAATGATAGACCCATCAAACACTGAGAGCCATTGCATAACCTCTCCTTGTTGATTCTACGAACAAGCTTTGTTTCCCGGCTTGCATAATAACCGCCAATTTATAAGGAGTTGGACACTTCCGCCAGCGGCTGGCCGCGATCCCTCAGCTATCATCCAACCACAGGCGTTGCGGCCAACTCCTACATCGCCACCATCCATAGCCCTTGTAGCCTCAGATAGCGTTCATTGCGGCGCAGCTCGGTGTGGTCGCCGGACTTGATGATTCGCGTGCCGTCGATGACCAGGATTCACCCGGTGAGGCGCACTGTGGGAAGGCGATGGGGCTTGAATAGCACAGCGCGATAGCACGAATAATGCACCCACTCTAAAAAAAGAGGCAGTTTCCTTGTACTAACGGTTGGAAATACTTAACTTAAAGGGTGCGAGATCCTCTCCAACCCGTAGCCAGGAAAACTGCCATGAAAGAAG
>SLST01000140.1 GCA_007130265.1 Spirochaetales bacterium | reverse complement strand
CTACCGGGAGCGCCGGGTGCGAGGAGAACCGGATCTTGGTTCTCCGGTGCAGGCTGATCGAGACCTGCATCGCCTCGGCGACGCCGGGAAGGTCCGCGATCATGACGATGTCGTGCGACCCGAGCAGCGCGTGCACCGAGTGCAGGGTGCCGCCGAACCCTTCGATCGTCTGTGCCGCCAGTTTCGTTCGTTTGGCGTTGATGCCGTCGATCGCATCGTCGGTGTAGGTCCCAAAGAAGAAGAAAGTCGTCATACTCACCTCCGGCTGATCGGTCTCTCTCGAGTATAGGCCACCTGCCCGTGTTTGGATACCGGCGCCGTCACGGTGGCCGGCCACTCCCGCGTGGCAGTACCTTGGGGGATATCGCATACAATGGAGGAGAGTATGGCAGTTGAACACAGGCGGCTCGGTCGCCACGGTGTCCTCGTGAGTAATCTGTGCCTGGGCACGATGAACTTCGGCTGGGTGACCGAGGACAAGGACGCCTACGCGATCATGGACCGGGCGCTCGAGCTCGGCATCAATTTCTTCGACACCGCCGACGTCTACGGCGGCTGGTCGCAGTACCACGGCAAGACCGAGGAGATCATCGGCGAGTGGTTCGCCCAGGGAGGGGGCCGACGCGATGCGGTCGTGCTCGCGACGAAGGTCTACAACCCGGCGAACAAACCGGGCGAGATCGCAGAACCCAACCACGACGGACGAAGCCTCTCGGCGATGAAGATCAAGCGCCACGCTGAGGGCAGCCTGCGGCGCCTGCAGACCGACTGGATCGACCTCTACCAGATGCACCACGTCGACCGCGAGGTCCCCTGGCACGAGATCTGGGAAGGGTTCGGCAACCTGCAGTCGCAGGGGAAGGTCGTCTACGTCGGATCGAGCAACTTCGCCGGTTGGGACATCGCCACCGCCTGCCAGGAGGCGGACAAGCGCGGCAAGACCGGGCTCGTGAGCGAGCAGAGCATCTACCACCTCGACAACCGCATGGTCGAGCTTGAGGTCGTCCCCGCCTGCCGGCACTACGGCATGGGGCTGATCCCGTGGAGCCCGCTCGGAGGCGGCATGCTCGGCGGCGCGCTGCAGAAGCTCGAAGAGGGCCGACGTGCAAACGAAGACTTCGCCAAGCGCGTGGAGGCGAAGCGGCCGCAGCTCGAGAAGTACGAAGCGCTCTGCCGCGAGCTCGGCCACGCCCCGGCGGAAGTAGCGCTCGCGTGGCTCCTCCACAACCCGGTGGTCACGGCGCCTATCATCGGACCGCGCACGATCGAACAGCTCGAGAGCGCGGTGCGCGCGACTGAGATCAAGCTCGACGAGCAGACCCTGGCGAAGCTCGACGAGATCTTCCCCGGCCCGGGGGGCGAGGCGCCCAAGGCGTACGCCTGGTAGACTGAGCCTGCAGCGCGACCTGCAGCGCGACCTGCAGCGCCGCCGTCTGCGGTCGAAGGAGGGGCGATGAGTCTCGTTCACCTCGCGGACGTTCACAAGGAGTACCGCCTGGGCGCGACGAGCGTCCACGCGGTACGCGGCGTCTCGCTCGAGATACGCGAGGGAGAGCTCGTATCCATCGTCGGCCCCTCCGGATGCGGCAAGACGACGATCCTCAACATGATCGGCTGTATCGACCGCCCCACGCGCGGCACGGTTCGCTTCGACGGTCAGGATGTGGGGCACCTGAGCGACTCGCAGGCGGCACAAATGCGCCTGCGTTCCATCGGATTCGTCTTCCAGAGCTTCAACCTCGTGCCGGTGCTCTCGGTGAGAGAGAACATCGCGCTGCCGATGGTCCTCGCGGGCGCCTCGAAGAGGGAGCGCCGGGAGACGACCGACCACCTGATGGACGCGGTGGGTCTCACCGAGTTCGCCGCGCACAAGCCGGGGGAGCTCTCCGGCGGCCAGCGGCAGCGAGTGGCGATCGCGCGCGCGTTGGTCAACTCACCGCGCCTCGTGATCGCCGACGAACCCACCGCGAACCTCGACAGTGAGACGGGAGGCGACGTCCTCGACGTGATGCGCCGTCTCAACCGCGACGAAGGGGTGACCTTCATCTTCTCGACGCACGACGAGAAGATCCTGCGCTACGCAGGCCGGATCGTGAAGCTGCGCGACGGCGTCGTCGAGGGCGTGGACGGAGAGCAGCCCGAATGTACCTGAAGCTCGCACTCCTGAACCTGTGGAAGTACCGACGCCGGATAGCGGTGGTCTTCGCGGGCGTCGTGCTCTCGGTCGCTGCGATGGAGCTCATAGGCGGGATGCTGAACGGCATGCGCCTCACCTTCTTCTCGGAGATCCTCGGTGGAAGCGGTCACACGCAGATACACGCCTCGGGGTTCGAGGATCAGCTCGACCGGTACTCCGCGGCGAGCCTGATCGAGGCGCCGCAGCAAGTTGTCGCCACGCTTCGAGGCGCGCCGCACGTCGAGCACGTCGAGCGGCTCCTGAGCTTCGCCGCGGTACTCGGTGCCGGCGGTCGCACCGCTCCGATCGTCGCGCACGGAGTCGACCCGCAGACCCGCTACTTCCCGGAAGCCACGGAGAAGATCGTCGCCGGGAGCTTCGCTCCGCAGGAGCGCAGCATCACGATCTCGCGCGACGACGCCCGTCTCCTCGGACTCGAGATCGGCGGGGAGGCAACGCTTCTGATCAGGATGCCGACCGGCGTCCCGTTGGTGCGAAGGCTCACGGTCGGCGGGGTGTTCGAGAGCGACCACGCCGAGCTCGGCGCGGGGGTCGCCTTCATGAGGCTGCCCGACGCGCAGTCGCTCCTCAACGCGGCGGACCGCGCGAGCGAGCTCCGCGTGACGCTCAGGGACCCCTACGAGGCGGACGACTTCGTCGCCGCGATCGAGCCGCTCCTCGACGAGCACGGCCTGATCGCGCGCACCTGGCGCGAGATCCACGGCACGTTAATCG
>SLST01000353.1 GCA_007130265.1 Spirochaetales bacterium | reverse complement strand
CGCGAGCGCTCCTGCCGCCCCGAAGTCCTGTGCGGCAAGCGGAACGGTCAGCAGGGCAAGTCCAAGCAACAGACCTATGCGGGAAATTAATCGATTCATCTCAGAAACCTCCGTACCGGCACATGCCGGCGTCCGATATGCGGCAAGTATCGAACCTCAGAATGACCGGCATCTGGAGATCAGGTGGAGTCTGTGTGAAGTTTTCCGTACCAGGCGTGTGCGGTCTTGGTCACCCTCACTGCTCGGATTTGCACTACTCAGGTGGACTCAACCATTGCAAGATGGAGCGCGCGTTCCTGCTCAACGGAAAGACTCCGAGAACGCGAGAATCATATCTGCGGTTTGTCAGGCAACTGGTCCACTGTAATCACTGTGCAAAAGATCCGCAGGGCATCATGGAATGCGAACCAAGAGATCGCTTCCCGTTCCGTCGCACCGAAAGCCGGTGGACACCCCCGAACCTCCGACGATGCAACGCCGGAATCAAGTTCTACTGGCGCTTCGGACTCCCGTGTGGATCATTACCCGCAGGCTCCGGCAGGTAGCATAGACCGACCACCCCCAAAGAAACTCCGCCGTTGGCCTTGCTGCGTTCAGCCACTAATGGATGGTGAGATCCTTCAGTCGTCGAAAATGGTCGGAATTCGCTAAGGCAGGGTTAACTCGACTCAATTCTCGCAGGTGTCTGTCGAGCTCATCGCGCTCTGCCAGAATAGTTGTCACCTACACTTGACTGAATTGGAGGTGACCGATGCCGCGCTACAGAAGAAGACTGCACGGTCTTCGAGCAGTGCGTCTACGAGTTCATTCGGAATGTCAGGCCCGTCCTGCAAGAACTGCACTGCTTAACATCCTGATACTACATCGATCGACATTCTATCAACGGCCGCACCGAGAAGCACAGGTTGTGAGATGGGGACCCGCACATGAGAAACTTTGGTATCCACCGGCGCTCCTATACAGAGTCGGGTCAATGTTATTCCCTCTCGGTTTCGAAGTTAACCCCCGGCTGCGCAACACCTGTCTGGTCGGACCATCTTGATTCTGGTTCGTTCTGTACATCTCTTAATTCCGCGCCGCAATGCAATGA
The DNA here is from genome assembly GCA_007130265.1 of Spirochaetales bacterium. Classification (GTDB taxonomy): domain Bacteria; phylum Spirochaetota; class Spirochaetia; order DSM-27196; family SLST01; genus SLST01. The sequence goes on along the minus strand of SLST01000353.1, from coordinate 1,824 downwards.
TCATGACCTGGCTGATCCAGAGATAGAGCCTGCGCTGGACGCAACCGAGCGCATCAGTGATCGTCAATTACCTGTCTGTCATGTCCACCATTCCTGCATATCATCAAGAAACTCCGACCCCGGTTCTACGCCGGTCACGAGCAGATGGTCCCGGGCGCGTGTGCAGGCCACGTAGAGAAGGTGCCGTTCGGTGGTGTAGACTTCATCCAGGTCAGCCTCATCTCCCACGGCCTCGATGCGGGGCTGGGACGGGATCACCTCGTCGTCGCAAGCCATAACTGCCACGGCGCGGAACTCGAGCCCCTTGGATAGATGCATGGTGGCAACTGCGAGAGATCCGTGCTGGGGACCTTTACGGTACCCTACTGCACTGAACGGCAGTCCACACGCCGTCGCCGCCTGCTCGGCGCGCCCGATTTCATTGCCGGAGCGCACGATCAGCCCGATCGATTCGGGCGCGATGCCGAGGGAAAGCAACTCCGTGATCCATTCGGCTACCAGTGACACTTCCTCTTCCACACTCCGGGCGATCTGCACGCGAGGTACCGGGCCGTTGAAGACCGAAACGGTGTCGTCACGCCTGTCGCTGTTACCGTCCGGATCAGTGACGACCGGATCAAGCAGCCGATCCGCGTATTGGCGTATCTGGTGGGAGGTGCGGTAGTTTACCCGTAATAGTCGCGAACGCCCACGAACCTCCACTCCCAGACGAACCCAGGAGAACGGTTGCCGAAAGATCCGCTGCCCCGTGTCACCGGCGAAGAACAGCGCGTCCGCGCCGCTGCCTGCAAGGCCGGAGAGAAAGACGAGTTGAGCCGGACTGATGTCCTGCGCTTCATCGGCCACCACGTGATCGTACGGACGTGATTGAGCTTCCGAGGCGTATTGCCGGCCAAGAGCGTGGTACACCTGTGACATCGTGACAAGACCGTGTTCAGCCAGCATTTCGCGCAGGCCGGTGTACATCGACCAGAGCTGCTGTCGTCGACTCTCAGGCAGACGGGTCTTGCGTCCAAGCCGCGGGATGTCCCTGTACGCCTCCCACGTGGTCAGATTATGCAGGTCAACGATGTGCGTCCACTCAACGAGGGCGAAAGCAAACTCGAACGGCGGGCTGTCCGATTTCTCATAGAGGCTCTGCAGCATCTCATTGACCGACTGCTCTGTTGTGATTTTCTCTCCGCTGCCTCTGCCCTTCCACAAACGCGCGGCAATCTGATCAACCGCGGTCACTTCTATGCGCTCGGCAATACGCGGCTCACTGCCGACCAGGCGGCGCAGCCTGATCTTGAGAAACTCTGCCAGTGTCTGCGAGAACGTGGTCAAGAGAACACGGCTTTCTTCTCTCCGGCGTGCAAGAAATGCAGTCCGGTGCAGGGCCACAACGGTCTTGCCGGTACCGGCAGACCCGCTGACGCGTGCCGGTCCGGACCACTGGTACTCGACGACGGAACGCTGCTCCGGATGCAGGAACACCATCCACTTCTCCCACGGGTAGGCAAGCGCCTGTTGCAGTGCTTCCATGTCTGCGACTACGCGGAATCGTCGTTGTGCTTCGGGGTGATCGAAAGGATCGCTCGTCTCTGACACGGACACGACCGGTCTCGGCACGCCTCCGGTGGCGACCTCCAGAACAGCTTCCGCAGCTTCCGCGGGCAGTCGTTCGGCAATTGCAAGTAGCTGCTCCTCGTCTGCGGTGCGAATTGTGTCTAACCAGTCAGTTGGAACACCCCACGAGAGCATCTGTTCATCCGAGAGGTTCCGCAGAGGCTGAATGCTGCGCATGGACGACCGCTCTTGCACAACATGATGGGTGACCGCTAT
>SLST01000411.1 GCA_007130265.1 Spirochaetales bacterium | reverse complement strand
TCTCGGTCGTCAGCGTGCCCATTGGTACCGCGCCGCCACGCCACAGGTCGTGGCTGGTGATATAGGTCGAAAAATCGACGTCGGCCTCCTGCTGCGAGGTGCATAAGAAGGTGACGTCGTGCCGGTGCCCGTACTCGAGCGCGTGACGCAGCGAGAACGGCGTCTCGCGTACGCTCGCAGTGCCGGTATCGTAGAGCTCGAGCACGAAGTACCGGACCCCGGCGTCGATGAGCGCGACGAGAGCGTGCGCCGACATGCCGGGAAACACCTTCACGACGAAAACCTGCCGGGCGGCGACTTCGAGACGCTCTGCGAGCGCCTCGGCGTCAGGAAGGTCGGCCACCGATGCACCGGGGCCCTGCGCGCCGGAGCCCTGCACACCGGCGGCGCTCTGGAAACTCGTCCAGAGACCGACCCCGGGTCCGGTTACTCCATGCTGATTCCAGGTACGAAATGCGCCTTCGGTCGACTCGCCGGGCACCCGCTCGAACTTCAGGTTCACGGCGGGATAGCACACACCTGCGAAGACCACGAAGACGCCCGGCGCTGAGCTCATCGCGGTCTGCACGGCGAATTTGAGGTTGTCGCGGCTTTCCGCCGTGTCGCCGGTCGTCGCGCTCGCCGTGAGCACAATCGGCAGGCCCGTGCCGAAGAGCCACGACAGGAGCGCCGCGGTATAGGAGAGCGTATCCGTCCCGGTTGCAACGACGATCCCTGAGGTGTCGCCTGTAGCCACGTGCCGGGCGATCGCATGTATCAGCAGCGCCCAGTCGCGCGGGGTGACCTCTTCGCTGAGGAAGCCGCCTAGGTCAAGCTCATCGTAGCGAATGTCCGCGGGAAGCGCCGGATCGTCGCGAAGCGCGCGGGTGAGTGACTCGAGCCTTCCGGGCACGACCACGCCGTCCTCGCGCCTGCTCCCGCTGATCGCGCCACCAAAGCTGAGAATCTGGATGAACTGGAGCGCAAGGCGTTCCTCGAGTACCTGCTGGACGAGTTTGGGGTCTGCCCGACCGCTCGTCGCGCGCATCACCTGGCCTACGAGGTACCCGTGGGGACGGCTGTCGCCGGAACGAATCTGAGCGACCGCTTCGCGCTGCTCGACGAGCACGGCGTCGACAATCTTGCCGATGGCGGCCGGATCGGTGATCTGCTCCCAGCCGCGCTCGGCTATGATCTGCTCCGGATCCTTGTCGTCACTGAAGACCGCCTCGAGCGTCTGCTTGGCGAGTTTCCCGTGGATGCCCCCGGAGGCGAGCAGCACGAGGAGCTTGGCAAGGCGCTCAGGGGTGAGCGGCGACTCGGCAAGCGGTCTGCCGGTCCGGTTGAGGAGTTTCTGTACGTCGCCCATCAGCCAGACCGCCGCGTCGGACGGCTGTGCGCCGGCGGCGACGGCGGCCTCGAAGAAGTCGGCACTCGCGCGCTCATCGCAGAGAAAGCGCGCCTGTGCCGGTTGCAGCGCGTACTGCAACGCGAACCGCGCGGTCCGCTCGGGAGGGAGCTCGACGAGCAGCGACTCCACCGTGGCGAGAAAGGCGTCGTCGGTCTGGAACGGCGGGAGATCCGGCTCCGGGAAGTAGCGGTAGTCGTTCGACGACTCCTTCAGGCGCATCGGCTCACTGACGTCGCGATTCTCGTTCCACAGGCGGGTCTCCTGGACGATAGTGCCGCCGCGCTCGAGAATATCCTGCTGCCGGTCGATCTCGTAGTCGAGCGCCTTGCGGACGAATCGGAACGAGTTCATGTTCTTGATCTCAACCTTCGTCCCGAGCCCGGCGCCGTCTTCGTTCACCGAGACGTTCGCATCGCAGCGCAGCGACCCCTCTTCCATGTTGCCGTCGCACACGCCGAGGTACCGGACGAGTCTCCGAAACTCCTGAAGGAGGTGCTCGGCCTCTTCGCCGATTTCGAGGTCCGGCTCGGTGACAATCTCCAGAAGCGGCGTACCGGCCCGGTTGAAGTCGAGCAGCGACTGGTCGCCCGCATGGATCATCTTGCCCGCGTCCTCCTCAAGATGGCACTCGCGGATACGCACGCGCTTGTGACGTCTGCGGAACTCGAGATCGAGGTAGCCGTCACGCCCGAGCGGTGAGGCGAACTGGGAGATCTGGTAGTTCTTGGGCAGGTCAGGGTAGAAGTAGTTCTTCCGCTCGAACTCGCAGACCGGCGAGAGCCGGCAGTTCAGAGCGCGGGCGACCACATAGCTCTTGAGAATCGCCTCCTCGTTGAGCGCAGGCAGCGCCCCCGGGTACCCGGCGCAGACCGGACAGATGTTCGTATTGGGCTCGTCACCGAAGGCGGCGCGACAGTCGCAGAATACCTTGGTCCGGGTGGCCAGCTGGATGTGAATCTCGAGACCGACGAACGAACGATGGCTCATGCGCGGCTCCCGGGGGCAATATCGTCGCAGAGTTCGATCTCGTAGCCCGGCGGCCGCTGCGGCGGGAGCTCGGCCGCTGCGAGCCCGGCGAAACGCATGAGCCGCGCTTCGCTGAAGGCGGGTCCGATCGCCTGAATCCCGACGGGAAGCCCGTCGTAGACACCGGCCGGCACGCTCAGCGCCGGAAGCGCCGCCAGGTTGGCAAGCGAGGTGAAACGGTCGGCAAGCTTCTGCTGGAAGGCGGTGAGCCCCGCCTCTCCGTGACCGAACGCCACGGTCGGATAGACCGGCAGGACGAGCAGATCGTACCGTTCAAAGACCGACGCGAGCTCCTGCCGGATCGCGGTGCGCACGCGCTGGGCCCGTTGGTAGTACTGTTCCTGAAATCCGCTTCGAAGCACGTAGGTGCCGAGCAGGATGCGCAGCTTCACCTCATCGCCGAAGCCCTCGGTCCTCGCCTGGCGCGCGAGCGCCTCCGGGTTCTCCGCAAAGACCGGCCGTTCGCCGTAGCGCACGCCGTTGAACCGGGCGAGATTCGCGCTCG
>SLST01000153.1 GCA_007130265.1 Spirochaetales bacterium | reverse complement strand
CTTTTCCGGTCATACCATACAGCCCACCGAAGAAGCTGAGGTTTTCTCTTCCGGAGAGGTCCTCGAAGACCGTCACCTCCTGGGTCACCAGGCCAATGCGCCGTTTGAGCTCGATCGCGCCGCGTTGCGGTCTGCCGAAGAGCGTTACCGTTCCGGAGTCTGCAGGCACGAGGCCCGCCAGTACCCGAATCGCGGTCGTCTTCCCCGCTCCGTTCGGGCCCAGAAGCCCCAGGATCTCACCTTGTCTCGCCTCGAGCTCCACGTGGTCGAGCGCCCGCACCCGGCCGAACCGTTTGACGACGTCGCTCAGCGCAGCTATGCACATACACTGATCGTAGTACGCAGCGCGTCGCAGCGGTAGTGACGAATGTCACGATCGAGAGATGATGCTCCTGCACACTCGCAGTCAACCCGGCCGGCCACGAGCCGTCTCTCCGCGACACCCACGGCGTTCGTGTATGCTATACTCTCGTGCCGCAGGGTAGCGTGAATGGAGGAACCGAAATGAACAGTACCGTCGCACTCACGCCCACGAGAAGTGGCGAGCCGCGCATCGTCATCATCGGCGGAGGTATCGCCGGACTGTCGGCAGGCATCTTCGCCCGCGCGAACGGCTTTGACGCGACCATTCTCGAGAAGCACACGATCCTCGGTGGGCAGTGTATGGGTTGGGACCGCAAAGGGTACCACATCGACGGGTGCATCCACTGGCTGGTCGGCACCAAAGAGGGTACGCCCATGAACGACCTGTGGAGGAGCGTCGGCGCGCTCGACGGCGTACAGATCCACCACCCCGAGACGTTCCTCACCTACGAGCACGAGAGCGGCACCGTGCCCATCTATCGCGACCTCGATCGGCTCCGCGACGCGTGGGTGGGGCTCTCTCCGCAGGACGCCGCGGCGACCGACGAGTTCATCGCGACGATCCGGCAGCTCGGCACATTCGAGATGGAGACGGCCAAGCCCATGGACATGATGTCGCTCATCGAGAAGGCGCGCTCCATGCTCTCCATGAAGGATGCCGGCGCGATCCTCAGGCGCTACGGCAAGGTCGGGCTCGCCGAGTACGCCGAGCGCTTCCGCCACCCGGCGATCCGTGCGATGTTCGCCACCTTTGCCCCCGGCGACTACGCAGCCGCGTTCCTCTTCTTCGCCCTGGCAACCTTCGCGCAGGGTCAGTCCTCGATCCCGATTGGCGGCTCGAAGGCGCTCGCCGGTCGCATGGTCGAGCGCTACCTCACCCTGGGCGGAAAGGTGGAGACCGGCTGCGAGGTAACCGGAGTCGGCATCGAGGGCCGACGGGTCACCCAAGTAACAAGTGCCGACGGCCGGACCTTCACGGCAGACCACTACGTCGCGGCTTGCGACGCGCACGTCGTCTTCGAGCGGCTGCTCGGAGGACGCTACCGCGACTCCGCCTTCCAGAGGCGCTTCAACGACCCAAGGACCTACCCGCTCGCATCGAATACCTATATCGGCCTCGGACTCCAGGCCGATGTCGGCGAGATGCCGAGAACTGTGCGCTTCGACTGCGAACCGATAGAGCTCAGCGGTACCACGGTTTCGCAGATCACGCTCAATCACTACGCCTACGAGCCCGGCTTCGCTCCTCCCGGCTGCACGGCGATGACCGTCGCGCTCAATCACTTCGGCGACGCAATCGACCACTGGTTTGCGCTCGTCGGGGACCGCAACGCCTACCGTCGGGAGAAAGCGCGCGTGGGAGAAGCCGTGCGCGAGGCGGTCGAATCGCACCTCCCGCGTTTCGCGGGCAAGCTCACGGTCCTCGACGTCGCGACGCCCGCGACGTACGCCCGCTACTGCAACGCGCATCGTGGCGCCTTCATGGCGTTCTTTCCGACGACCAGGAGCAGGATGATGGCGCACACTGGGCGGATCAGAGGAATCAACAACTTCGTGCTCTCGGGGCAGTGGCTCCAGCCGCCCGGCGGACTGCCGATCGCGGTTGTCACCGGAAAGGACTCGATCCAACGGCTCTGCAGGAAGTTGGGGCGTCCCTTCGTGAGCGAGGTCGCGCCACGCACGGAGGCCCGGTGACCGGAGACCCACCCACGAACGACTCCTCCTCGTCGAGCGTGATCCGGATGAGACGTACGTCGGCCTGGAGCCACAGGTCTGCGATGGTGCGATCCACGGCACCGGGCACCTGGTGATCGGGTGGCGTCAGGACGCCAGGGTCGACGTCTACCGCCAACCGGGTCTGAAGCTGACACCGGATCGTTATGACATCACAGGCAAGGGCCTCGCGCACATGGTCGAGCGGCAGTTCCTGAGATCGACCTATCGGTGTTTGAGCAACGCTACTGCAACGACGAGACCGATCCTGTTCCCCGCCAGCGAGTGTTTCCATGAATCACGGAACTTGCCTATGATGTGTTCCGTCAGCTGACTAGGAAGTTTTCCTCCCTCGCCGACCAATGAAGAAAGGCGCCTCCGATGCCGACACAACGGAGGCGCCGGTGACAACTGTGACAGCACCACAGCCATCGACTACAGGCTATCCGATTTGGTTGATCAGTACGACACCAACCGCCGCGTGGATCCGTGCGGACTGTGCGGGATGGTTCATCCTCGGCGAATCCATGGATGCGCCGAACGGGAGTTCCGGGACCGGGAGTTCCGGGAGAACGTGACGATCGTCATCCCGGTGATTATCTGCCCGGAGGCTGGAGCGAACGGGATGCAGCACGCGAAGAGGCTGTTGCAGGAGTTCTTAGCACCCATAGCGTGATCCGCCTGGAGTACCTCCTGGAGGCCGCCGACCTGCCGAAGGTGGAGCGAAGTGAAGCTGCAGTCTGCGATCTGATCGGCTGCCTTGATCCGCGCACCGCACGGCATCCGATGCGGGGCCTGGCGATAGCGATCGACGCGGTACCACCTGATCTCACCGGACGGCGAGCGGCGACGTCCGAGTTGGGAGAGCTTCCGCAGATCAACCCGGGAACGCCCCCTGAGGAACGACTGGCGATACTGTTCGACGCGGAGATCCGTGCCGGGCAGCGAGCCAGGCGGTATCGCGAGGAAGGTGCCGACGGACTGCTGGTTTGCCAGTTCCGACGAGGAAGCCGTTCCCCCGTATTCGCAACGCGGATCTGCGCGAAAAGCTTCCTGCCTTGATTGAGGAACATCCTCGCCGCACGATCCCGCAACTGCGACGGATTCCCACCCGCGATCCCGAATGCAGTGAGGCGATCAGCGCGGTAACCGACCGCTCGATCTACCGCTTTCTCGCATCGCAGGGGCTCACGCAGAAGCAACGGGCCGCCAAGGCTATCGGTACGGCCCGCAAAACGTACCGACAGTTTGAAGCCGCCGCATCGATGGATCTCGTGCAGGGTGACGCTCGCGACGGCATCTGGCTTCCGGACCCGGATGATCCCGAGAAGTTGCGCAATACCTGCCTCTTCGGCCGGATCGACGACTACTCGAGGAGGTTCCTGTCGGCCCGCTACTCCTGGGACGAAAAGCTTCCTCGGCTGGAAGATTCGTTCAAGACAACGGTGCTGCGCTGGGGCATACCGAGGTAGGCATATCTGGGCAACGCCGAAAAAACAGATGCCGAAGTTGCTGATCATGTCTCCTGTAGGGGTAGTGTCCTACAGAGGCATGGAGATGGTCGGGGAATCCTCGGCATTACAATCCTCAGACGACCGTGACCTTCTGTAATGAATGAGCCAGATATCTCTCCGGACACCGCAGCCAGTAGGTCCAAGATGAGGATCAACCTATCGCTATCGGGTCTTGTAGTCAGAGTCTACAGCCGCAGTACAGGTGTGTTGTCAGGATTTGATGAGTTTATCGAGTTCGGTCGCGCGAGAAGAGAAGAGAACACGAGGCATGAGTAGCAGCTCATCGCGCTTCAGAAGTAAAATCTAATTGACATAGAGTAAAGTCTACAATACTCTATGGGTTGTTAACACGACATCTACGGGCGTACGCCGGCGGTGTCGCGTGCAAGGAGGGATCGTGTCGTACCAGCAGCAGCGTAGCGTCGCGACCATCGTGACCGGGGCGATCGTCGTCGCCGTCTACTTCGCGATGGCGCTCAGCAGGTTGGAGGGGGTCGGGTCGGACGCCGAGGCGCTCGTCCGGTTCTGGGCCACATCGGTCCTGATTCTGGTACCCGTCGGGATCATCGCGGCTATCGTGACGGCGATTCTCGCCGCGATCGTCTACCGGATCGTCGCGGGTGAGGACCCTCCGATGATCGAGGACGAACGCGACCGCATGATCGAGCTCAAGGCGAATCAGGTGTCGCAGGCGATCTTCGTGCTCGCGTTCGTCGGTTCGATGGTGCCGGTCGTGCTCGGCGCGTCAGTGACGGCGATGTTCGTGGTCCTCATTGGCGGTGGGTTCGTCGCGCACGTCGTGGGCGAAGTTGGACGCATCCTGATGTACCAGTAGGGCGACATCCGTGGGAAAGTCGCCGATTTCGAACAGGGTTCGCGAGCTCCGGTTTCACGCCGGAGAGATGACGCAGCAGCAACTCGCCGATCGCGTCGGGATCACCCGCCAGACGATCGTCGCGATCGAGAAGCAGAGTTACTCCCCGTCGCTTGAGCTGGCGTTTCGAATCGCGCGAGCGTTCGGGCGGACGATCGAGGATGTCTTCTCGTTCGACGAAGACGAAGGCGGGGTACCTGGGGTGGCAGATGGCAAGAAGGAGAAGTGATATGAAGGTGTGCATCGTTGGAGCGTCGGGCAAGCTCGGTCGCTACATGGTTCGTCACGCGCTCGAGCGCGGGTACGAGGTGGTCGGGGTGTGCCGAGCGAAGAGCGTCGCCAAGCTCGACGAGTATCGCGACCGGATCACGATCGTTCGCGGGATGACCGACGACCGGGAGGTCATCAGGTCCGCCGTGGCTGGGTGCGACGCGGTGCTCACCGTGCTCGTGCCTTGGGGCGTGCACAACTACTCGAGCGGCACCGCTTCGGCAGTGCTCGACTTCTCCCGGCCCGACGCGAGGCTCGTCTTTTCGTGCGGTTGGCACATCACCCGCGACGGCCAGGACGTCTACCCGCGCGGGTTCGGGCTCCAGGTCCGCGCGATGACCCTGATCGCCCGCGCGCTCCGGTTCGCCGACGTCGACGACCAGGTGGAGGCGTGCCGACGAATCTTCGCGAGCAATCGCCGCTGGACGGTCGTGCGCGGGAGCGACCTGGAAGAGGGTGAGAGTCAGGGGCTACCGGTCTGGCGTGAGCACGTGGGCGATCCGCTCCTGGCCAGCAACCGTACGCGACGAATCGACTTTGCGCTCTTCTTGGTAGAGGCCATGACGAACGACGAGCTCATCGGGCAGGCGCCGGCGATCGTCGGCAGGCTCACGCCGTCGGCGGTTGCGGCGGGCGCGCAGGAGACGGGGGCCCAGGCGACTGGGGCGGCGAGATGATCAATCACCGGCGCACCGCAGTCATCGTTGGCGTGCTCTACATTGTGGGCACGGTATCTGGGATTCTCAGCGCGGTCGTAACCGGCGACCTCCTCGCCACGGAAAGCCCGTTTCTGATCATCGCGGCGAACCCCGCGCGGCTCCGTCTGGGGGCGTTTTTCGTGCTGCTGATGGGATTGGCGCTCGCTGCGATGCCGGTGTTTCTTTTCCCACTCTTCCGCAGGAAAGACGAAGCGCTGGCGCTCGGCCTGGTGGTCTTCCGCGGGGCGATAGAGGGCGCGACCTACTTGCTGTTCGTCATCAGCTTTCTCCTGCTGAGTTCATTCAGTAGCGGAATCGCGGCCGAGGGGGGTGACGCCGGCGCCGTGGCCGCCGGGACGCTCCCGCCGGCGCTTCTCGCGGTCGGCAGTACGCTGCTCCACTCGCACGAGTCGATTGCGCCGGTTCTCACGATCGTGTTCATCATCGGTGCCGTCTTTCTCTACGCCCTCTTCTACCAGACGAAGCTCATCCCCCGTTGGTTGTCGCTCTGGGGGCTGATCGCGGCGGTTCCGTATCTGGCGGTCGACCTCCTGAAGTTCTTCGGGGTAGACTTGGGCTTGGAGTTCCTTTACGCGCCGCTGGGCGTCCAGGAGATGGTGATGGCGCTCTGGCTCATCATCCGGGGATTCGATCGGGCGGCCGTTGAGGCGTTGACCGCGTAGGCAGCGCGGCGAACCCACCGGGCGCGGGTCCGTTTGCCCGACCACTCGCTGTGCGCTACGATATGAACAACGTTCATATCTAGGAAAGGCGTTCAAGACGTCTACGTCAAGTCTTGTGCGGGATCGAGGCCGATCATCCTCAACTCACCACCGTCGCGGAGGAGGTGAGGGTCCACCTTCCGGGTCAGCCGGCACTGCCTGGTTCGGTCTGCCCGCGACGACGATCGGCTACTGTGACGGCTGCTGCTACTGTGGCGACACCAAACCCGGCATCTGCTGCAAGCGCGATCAGATGCAGGAGATCTACCCGCACCTGGCCAGAGCCGAGCGGATAGTCTCAGTGAGCCGGGTGCGGTTCGGTGGATTCGGCGGACACACGAGGAACGCGATCGACCGGTGGAGCCCGATGGGGTTGGGAACCTACGTGCCCTTCAACGGGGAGATGCACCACGACATGAGGTATCCTGCTCCCGCCTCGGTGGTCAGCATCGGGATCATGGGTCGCGATGGCGAGTCGGAGGAGAAGACCTTCCACCTCGCGAGTAGCCGCATTGCCACGTGCGTGCTCGCCCGACGGTCGGCGTCCGTCTCAGATCTTCCGAAGCAGCGAACGAGTGGCGGCGTTCGAAGAGGCGCTACGAGGCGCGCGCCTCGTGGTACTCTGCACTCCGGTGTACGTCCGCCCGCTCCCGTGGCCGCTTCAGGAGGTGCTGACGGCGCTCGCCGACAGTCCTACGGGGGGCCGGTTGTCCGGGCTCAAGGTCATGACGTGATCCACTCTGGCTATCTCGAAGAAATCCAGAGGCAGACGTGCTTCGAGATGTGCCGGCACTTCTGCCGTGAGACCGGGATAGTCTACCAGGGCGGACTCGGATTCGGAGCGAGGCTCCCTCCTCGGCGGCAGGCCGCTCACATCGATCGGACGGCTGATGAAACCACTTTGCGCTCATGCCGAAGTGGTTGATGCTTCCGCTGATGAAGCTGAAGGTCGAAGGCGACGCGAGGAAGGCCGGTATGGACTACCGCGCCCGACCCTACGGCCCCGATGACGATGTCGAGGCTACCGCCGGTGCCTCAGGCTCGCGCCGATCGGAGAGCCGTCCACGAGGAGCGAACGCGTCGGTTCATCGTCGATGCGACGAAGGACCTCATCAGGACCGAGGGTCTCGAGGAGGCGCTCAGCTTGCGGGCCAGGAGTTCGCGCTGCACCGGTTCGGCCGGCTGCTGCAGGCGGGGATCGTGCTCGGCGCCGGGCTCGTCCATCTGGCTGAGCGGGTGACACCGCTCGTTCTGCTGCTTCTCTGTGCCGTCGCGGGGGGAGCGGCGCTCTTCGCCGGTCTCGACATTCTGCAGGGCAGCGTGGGTATGAAGACGCTACCACAGGTGGACGCGAGATGGCGCGGTTCTCCATGGCGATCTACCCGACGCCGGTGCGCTCGACCGCGAGCCCCCGTCGGTCCCGGCGGTCGTTGGCACCCATCGCGTCCCGTGATATTCTCGGCGCAGCACGGATCGCAGGACGGAGGATCCCAATGCCCAGACCAACCGACAGGGCCGGCCTCCTGGAGTTGAGCGACGCCAATCTCCGCAAGCTCCTCGACTTCGTCGAAGGGCTGCCCGACGAGTCCAGACACGCAACCTTCGAGAACGACGAGCTGAACGATCGTGACAGGACCATCTCCGATGTGATCTGTCACCTGCACGAATGGCACCAGATGATGGCACGGTGGTACGAAGTCGGAATGTCGGGCGGGGAGCCGACGATTCCGGCGGAAGACGTCACGTGGAGGACCCTGCCGGTCCTGAATCATCGGATCTACGAGAAGTACAAGGGGACCGAGCTGAGCAGCGCCGTAGCACTGCTCGAGCAGAGCCACGAGACGATGATGTCGTTGATCCGCAGGCACACCGACGAGGAGCTCTTCACCAAGGCGAGGTACCCGTGGACCGGGACCACATCGTTGGGTGCGTACCTGATATCGGCCACTTCGAGTCACTACGATTGGGCGCTGAAGACCATCAAGCCGGTCGGGAGACGGGCGTAGGACCGAGGTGGGAGACCTGGCCAAACAGCCTGAGGGTTCCGGAGTGCGAGACGAGATGATCGACTGGTTGCTCGAAGGCGACGTCTCGATCCAGTACCAGACGTACCGAGATCTGCTCCGCGAGCCGCGCACGGACCTCAGGTCACGGATAGCGACCGAAGGCTGGGGTAGCGAGTTCCTGCGCCGACGGAACGGCGACGGCTCCTGGGGCCGCGGATTCTACCAGCCCAAGTGGACGAGCACCCACTACACGCTGCTCGACCTCGCGACGCTTCAGGTCGATCCGGGTCACGCGGCAATCGACGAGAGCGTGCGCGCAATCGCGCTCACGCAGAAAGGCCGCGACGGTGGCATCAACCCGGCGGGAACGATCAATGAGAGCGATGTCTGCATCAACGGGATGTACCTGAACTACGCGTGCTACTTTGGCGAAACCGAAGAGAACCTGGCGTCGGTCGTGGACTTCATCATTGGGCAGCGCATGGCGGACGGAGGGTTCAACTGCCGCATGAACCGGAGTGGGGCCCGACACAGCTCGCTCCATTCGACGTTGTCCGTCGCAGAGGGGATCAGCGAGTACGTCCGTAGCGGTTACCAGTATCGGGTCCGCGAACTGATGGACGCCGCGGCCTCGTCACACGAGTTCATCATGCAGCACCGGCTCTACAAGTCGGATCACACCGGCGAGATAATCCACCCGGAGCTGTTGCGGCTCGCGTTTCCACCTCGCTGGAAGTTCAACATTCTGCGCGCGCTCGACTACTTCAGGAGCGCCAATCTGGCGCGGGATCCCCGGATGGATGATGCACTCGCAGTCCTGCAGAGCAAGAGACGAGCAGACGGTCGGTGGCCGGTACAGAGCGCGCACCCGGGGCAGGTGCACTTCACGATGGAAAAGGCCGGCGGGCCGAGCCGTTATAACACGTTGCTCGCTCTCCGCGTGCTCGATCACTTCGGATTCGGGTAGCGGCCACCGTCGATCCTGGTCCGTGCGTCGGCAAAGAGCGACTCGTACTCCGTCGCGAGACGAAGCCGACCTCGGCCCTGCAGCTGTGCCCCAAGTGAACGTACCGTCCCAGCTCGGCGACCGTTTCGAACCCGAAGCAGCGTCGAAGAGACCCCGCACTTGCCTCGGGATTGCGCGGCGGAACTGACGATTCCTGGTCAGCCGGTCACGATCCGGAGCGCGATCGACCCGACCGCAGCCACCGCCGGCACGCCTCAGGCGACGCGGCTCCAGTGCCATACCGGCCTTCCCAGATAGCCCCAGAGCGGGAGGAAGGGGAGCAGAAGGTCAACGAGGATCACGGGAACGAAGAGTGACAACGCGAAGCCCTGAACCTGCGCGAGCCATGCCATCGCAGAAGCATGGACAGCGCGCCGACCGAGACCGATGATGAAGTGCATGTACAGGATGACAAAAGAGTCTCGTGTGCTTGGCAAAGTCCAGGGGGAGTGACTCGCCTTTCGTCGCGCGCGCCATGTCACCTATCGAGTCAGGCAAGAATCGGGCTGTCTGCCGCGACACCGCTCGCTCGGCGCCGCAGCGGCGCCCTACGGATCCTGGACGCCGGCGGCTTCTCGCCAGGCGGCGTGCGCGTCGCGAAACTGTTCCGGGATGAGATCGGCTGACGTAGCCCGATAGTGGTAGGGTAGCGGTGACTGCGGCGTCTCCGTTGGCCAGCTTTCGATCTGCCACTGAAGCAGACCGGTGAGCAGCTCGGTTACGATGCCCTGGTGCGCCGGACTGGCATGAAGATTGTTTCGCTCCCAGGGATCGGCCTCGAGATCGTAGAGTTCGCGAGAACCGTCTCCGTAAACTGAAAGCTTATAGCGCTCCGATCGCACCATCACACCGTCATACACATGAGACACCGGCCCCGAGCTATAAGGGTCGGTAGGCAGCGGCTTGAGTGTCTCCTCCGGCCAAACCTGGTCGGTCGCGAGAGCGTCTTCCAGAGGCCCCCGGTGGCCACGGGTAGCAGCAAACGCCCAGCGAGACGAGCGGCGTCCCGCGGGATGTGCCATAGGTTCTCCCGCGATACTCCGACTTCGATCCGCTCCCTGCACGACAGCCGGCGAACGGCAACCGCAGAGGCTATAGAGGGTAGGTGCAAGGTCAACGAGCCCGACGATATCCCCGATTACGGTGCCCGGTAGTACACCCGGACCAGCGACAATGAGCGGCACCTTCGTCAGACAATCGTAGAAGTTACCGGTCTTGCCGACGAGCCCGAACTCGCCGGCGTAGTCACCGTGGTCGGCGGTGAACACGACGATCGTGTCATCGAGGAGCCCGCGATCTTCGAGGGCCCCGACGACCCGGCCAACCAACTCGTCGACGTAACTCACGGAGGCGTGATAATGACGAATCGCCGCCTTCATGGCCGCGTCGCCGGCTTTTTCGGCCAACGTGGCGCGCCGTGTACCGGCCACGTTTGCTGGTTTGTCGGCAAGCTCGTCCCGCCGGCTGGGCGGAAGCTCGATTTCGGCTCCGTCGTACAGATCGATGAACCGTTGGGGCACCAGGAGCGGAATGTGAGGATCCATGAAGCTGAGCTGCAGATAGAACGGCTCGGTCACCGATTGGAGGAGGTCGACGGCCAGCTCCGTCGCCACTGAATCCTGGACCTGCTCCTCGGGGAGCGGATGAGGGCCACAGAAGACGGCGGAGTGCCCGGACCCACGCGCGTGAACCGCACGCTGCTCGGCCAGGTACGCGTCTCGCACCGGGGGGTCGACCAAATCTACCTTCGTATCGAACCCACGCTCGAGACCATCGCCGCCGAGATGTCCGAAGCCCGCGGTGGCGTAGCCTGAGTCTGAGAGCACTTCTGCGATCGTCGGAAAGCGCTCGTCCAGCGTAACAGGATTGTGGAGCACACCACAGGCATGGGGATAGACGCCGGTGTTGAAGGATGAGCGAGACGGCATGCAGAGGGGGCTTTGACAGTAGGCGGTCGCGAACCGGGCGCCTCGGTCGGCAAGGGCATCAATGCTCGGCGTATGCACCCGGGAGTTGCCGTAGGCCCCAACATGGCGTGCGTTGAGTTGGTCTGCTACCAGCAGGACGATATTCGGTTTGTCGCTCATAGGCCGTGAACCCTCATGCTTGGTTTGGGCATTCTCTCTTGCCGCTCTCATACGACTCTACCACCGGGGAAAGCGGTACACAATGGCACCCGAGGCGTTTCCGGCACGAAGCCGGAACAGGAGCCGTAGGGAAAGGAGGGGGGAACATCCACACCCTCACGGCCCG
>SLST01000014.1 GCA_007130265.1 Spirochaetales bacterium | reverse complement strand
TGTATCTGCGCCCGGAGACGGCGCAGGGCATCTACGTGAACTTCAAGAACGTCGTGCAGACCTCCCGTGTCAGAGTCCCCTTCGGAATCGCTCAGGTTGGGAAGGCGTTCCGCAACGAGATCGTCACGAAGAACTTCATCTTCCGCACCTGTGAGTTCGAGCAGATGGAGATGCAGTACTTCGTGCATCCTTCCGAAGACGAGCAATGGTTCGACTACTGGCGCAACGAGCGCATGGACTATTACCGTCGGCTCGGCATTCGACCCGACCGACTCAGGTGGAAGGAGCACGGGCCGGACGAGCTTGCCCACTACGCAAAGACTGCGTTTGACATCGAGTATCTCTTTCCCTTCGGATGGAGTGAGCTCGAAGGCGTCCACAACCGCACCGACTACGACCTGTCGCGGCACGCCGAGTACTCGGGGAAGGATCTCACCTACCTGGACGACCAGAAGAACGAGCGATTTGTTCCCTACATCATCGAGACGTCTGCCGGGTTGACCCGAAGCGTCCTGATGGTGCTTGCCGATGCGTACGAGGAAGAGCAGGTCGGGGAGAGCGACACGCGCACGGTGTTGCGGTTTCACCCGGATGTCGCGCCGGTGACCGTGGGGGTCTTTCCGCTCGTGAAGAAGGACGGCCTCGCCGAACGGGCGAAAGAGATCGAACGGGAGCTACGCGAGGATTTCTCGACCTTCTACGATCAGGGCGGTGCGATCGGCCGGCGTTACCGGCGGCAGGACGAGATAGGGACCCCGTACTGCATCACGATTGACTACGAGACCAAGGAGAACGATTCGGTCACGCTGCGGTTCCGCGACTCGATGGAACAGGTGCGAGTTCCCGTATCCGAGGTTTCTTCGCGTATCCGAAACGAGACCCGGACCTACCGGCGAGCAGGGTCATGAACGCGGCGCTTGAGACGCTTCGCGAGCGTGGCTTCTTTGCCCAGTGTACCGACGTCGATTCGCTCTCCGGTCTCATGGACCGTGAGCCGGTTTCCTTCTACGTAGGGATTGATCCCACCGGGAGCAGTCTCCACATCGGCCATCTCGTGCCGTTGTACGCACTCGCACACCTGGCTCAGTCGGGCCACCGGCCGGTCGTGCTCCTCGGCGCCGGCACCGCCCGCATCGGCGATCCTTCGGGAAAGACCGAGATCCGCCGCATGCTTACCGTCGATCAGATCGACGCCAACGTCGCGGCGATCCGCACGCAGGTCGAGTCCTTTCTCGCTGCAGCCGGCGCCAACGCGAGGATCGTGAACAACGCCGACTGGCTCGCGAACTTGAACTACATCGATTTCCTGCGGGACATCGGCAGACATTTCTCGGTCAACCGGATGCTGAGCTTCGAGACCTACAAGATGCGGTTGGAGACCGGTCTCTCGTTCATCGAGTTCAACTATCAGTTGCTCCAGAGCTTCGATTTCCTTGAGCTCTCGCGGGGTCACGGCGTACGCCTGCAGATCGGCGGCGACGACCAGTGGGGCAACATCGTTGCCGGCGTCGACCTGACGCGACGCGTCGAGGGTACCGAGGTCTTCGGACTCACCTTTCCCCTGGTCACACGGGCGGACGGCAAGAAGATGGGCAAGACCGAGTCAGGCGCGATCTTCCTCGACTCTGGTCTGGTCAGCTCGTACGAGATGTACCAGTACTGGCGCAACGTCCCTGACGCAGACGTCGAGCGGTTTCTGCTGACCTACACCTTTCTCCCCACAGAGGAGTGCCGACGTCTCGGGGCCCTGTCCGGTGAACGGATCAATGAGGCGAAGGAACGTCTCGCGGTCGAGGCGACGGCACTCATTCACGGCCGGCCCGCCGCGGATGAGGCGCGTAACGCGTCGCGAACGGCATTCGCCGCCGGAGGAGCCGGAGCCTCGGGTGGAGTCGACGCTATCCCAAGTGTCACGGTCTCCGCCGGGGAGCTCGGCCTGGGCCTCGGCGTGGTCGATCTGTTCAGTCGGACCGATCTGTGCGCCTCGAGAAGCGAGGCTCGACGATTGGTGACGCAGGGCGGTGCGCGCGTCAACGACCGACCAGTTTCCGACGTGGAGCAGATCATCGACGCGAGTTGGGTTGTCGACGGAGAGCTGCTCCTGCGTGCCGGCAAGAAGCGTTACTATCGAGTGCTCGTCGTGTAGGACTCTGATGAAGAGCATCAGGCGCGACCGATGGGCCCGACGGTACGGTCCGCTGCATCTTGCTTTGGGGACAGTGTTGATCGTCGTCGCATGGGCGGCGGCAGCAAGAGGTATTGGGGCGGACATCATCCTTCCCGGCCCCGGAGCAACGGTCGTCGCGCTTTGGTCCGAGATGACCGATGTCGCGTTTTACGGTCACCTGTTTGCCACCGTTGTCCGGACGATGGTCGGTTTTGCTGCGGCGTTCGCCGTCGGGCTCGTCTGGGGAATCCTGAGCGGGTCGTCGAATGCCGCAGCCCCGGTACTGTTGCCGACGCTTGTACTGATTCGTTCGACACCCGTGATCGCCGTCATCCTGCTCGCACTGATCTGGTTTCGCGCCTCTCTCGCTCCCGTCTTTGTGACATGGCTCATGGTGGTGCCGGTGGTCGTGGAGAACGTCACCGCAGGCACCCGAGCCGCATCCGGTCGGATGCGGGAGATGGCGGTTGTCTATCGGGTCTCTCGGTCTCGCCGGATCCGGGAGCTTACGCTTCCGGCTCTGCGTCCGTACCTCTTCGCCTCGGCACACGCCGGATTCGGTATGGCGTACAAAGTGACCGTCGCGGCGGAGGTGATCGTACAGCCGCGTAACGCGCTCGGAGGCGCGATGCAGGAGGCGCGCTTCTATCTCGACACGCCCCGCATCCTCGCGCTGACCCTTGCGGTGATCGCCGTGAGCGCACTCACCGAGTGGCTGCTGCGCGCCGTCGAGCGCCTCGCTCCGGGGCTGGTGCG
>SLST01000510.1 GCA_007130265.1 Spirochaetales bacterium | reverse complement strand
CGCGGCCGAGCTGTCGGAGTTGGAGACGGCTCTCAACGGCTACGTGGACGAAGCGACGGCCCGTTTCATCACCGGCGACCTCGATATCAACGGTGCGGACTGGGAACGGTTCCAAGACGAGTTGCGCAGAATCGGCGTCGACCGGTACGTCCAGATCAAGCAGGAAGCGTTCGAAGCATCTCCGTTCTACGGACAGTAGACCAGGTTCTTCCGAAAGAGTGCTTCTGGAGGGGCGGTTCGCCGCCCCTCCCTGTCAGCGTCATCGACAGTCTTCATCACCAGGTCACCCAATCACCCGCATCGGCATGAGTGGTTTCGCGGGGTCGACCCCAAAGTCGACGTCGATCCGGTGGTCTCCGTGGCCAAAGCGCATCGTGCCGGTGTTGACGAGGGCATGCGCGCCGGGCGACTCGTAGAGCGGCCAGGAATCGTAGTCGATCGTCTCGCCGTCCACGTGGTGCGCCCCGTCGTACTCCATCTCGAGCATGCTGCCGCCGGTGGACGCAACGCGCACGACCGAACCGTCCGGCCATGCCGAAAGGTCGGCGTCGGCTGAGGCGCGACGGTCGCACCAGGCGGCGAAGACGCCCGCATCGTCGGCCTCCACCGCCTCGAGGACGAGCCCCGGGTGCGGGTCGTGAATGCGCAGCAGCCAGGTGTCGATCAGGCCGCCTTCGCTCACCATCGTGCTGTCGTTCGACGACTCGCGGATGTGCTCCCAGATGTAGCGCCCTATGGGACGGATGCCGACGTAGAACCCGTCGAGCTCCGCGAAGAGCCATGCGCCCTTCGCAGTCCATTCGGCGCTCATGGGCAGGTAGAGGTTGACGAAGGGCGACTCGTCGTCCGGCGGTATGCGGTAGAGGACGATCACCGTGCCTTCGTGCTGCATCATCCGCTCGTACGGTGAAGCGCCGAAGAGCCGGTCGGGACGCTGGAGGTACGGCTTTCCGCCGCCGATCGCCCGTCGAGCATCACGGGGCAGCGGGTTGAGGAAGGCGCTGAAACGCCCCGGATGGAGATAGGGATGGTTGCAGCCGATCTTGGCCTGGTGCTTCTCACCGTGCCAGGTGAGGTCCCATGAGACGAGGTCGATGGGCCCGGCCGGAGGGCCGGGTAGTCCCACCTGCGACGAGCCGAGCGCGAAGGAACGGCTCATCCACGTGTACTTGCGCACCGGTTCGGATTCCCGTTCGATGTGACGGAAGATTGTCCGCGGCGCCTTTGTCTTCTTGACCGCATGAGGCGTCGAGCGGTCGAGCGCGATCTGTGCGAAGAGCGCCGGCGGCCGGTAGGAGGAGACCGTCGCGGGCATCGCGAAGCCGTGGAGATGGACCTCCGGATCGAGCGGCTCGCCGCCGAAGTAGAGGTGCTGCAGCGTCTGTATGGGGCCGCTACGCGTCCACGTGTTCTGCCGGTACCCCTCGCGGCTGTGACCGCCGGCCCAGGAACCGCGGAAGTACTCGAGCGCCATGTCCCCAACGAGCAGCGTCAGAACCCGTTCGACCTGCGCGCGCAGGTGCTCATCGTTTGCGTGCTCGTACAGGCCCACCAGGGGCGCCATGTGCTCGATGTGATAGCCAGGGGAGTCGTACTCGTGGTGGCCGATCCGGGCGGTGCGCTCGATCGTGCCCAGTATCCACCTCGTCGCCTCCGCATGGATCGCCGCCGGCGGACGGCCGTTCCAGAAGATCGGCTCGTCGGTCCACCGCTCGGCGGCAAGGAGGTTGCCGGCGTAGAACATCAGCCAGTGGTTCTCGGTATTGCCCCGCTCGAGGACGCCCTCGGTGAAGAAGCGTCGGATGATCGCGACGGTATCCGTGTCGAGCTCGTCTTCCCAGCGGCAGAGGAGGAGCATCGCCGGGAGAATCTGAAAGGGGCCGGCACCGGATAGGCCGAGGGTGAATCCCCCCAGATCGCGGCGGACGATCTCACCAATCCGCTCGTGCCCCCGCCCGACGGCGAGGAGAGCGTGCGCGGCCCACAGCGACTCCGCCTTACGATCGGCCATCGCGCGCACGATCTCCTTCGCGCGTCCGTCCACCTCACGGTTGTAGCTCTCCTGATTCATGCCGACGCCCTCCGTGCGATCGTCCGTACCGAATGGAAGCCGCTCCTTCGCCAGCGCGTCCCGCGATCGTCCGACCACCACAGTCCTCCCGGGTTCGCGCCGGCAAGCCAGACGCCGTCGGAGGCCCCCACGGAGCGCACCCGAAGCGAGGGGCCGTGCCGCCGCCAGCCTCCACGAGCGACGCCGTCCCCAACCGCGAGCCCTCCCTCGAGCCCGGCCAGGAGCGAGTCGCCGGTCCAGGCGAGCGCGTAGACTGTCGCGTCGTCAAGGCGTTTCCCGGCGCGTCGCCACGAGACGCCGTCATTGCTCCGCCAGATGCCTTCTCCGTCGGTGCCCGCCCAGAAGGTGTCGGCCGCGAAGCAGAGCGCGCGCACCGGTATCCGCGATAACGAGCTGTAGACCCATCGGTCATGCTCGTGCTCGCGAACGAGCACGCCGGCTTCCGTCCCGACGAGCCAGCGAAGCGGGTCCGACGGGTCGGCGAGGACCGCGTTGCTGTAGCGTGCGTTCACTGGCAGCCCGTCGGAGTGCCAGCGCCACCGCAGCGCACCGGCCTCGGTCTCCTCCGCAGTAGCCACGCCAAAGGCCGACGCCACTACCACGCCGGCGCCCACCGGCGCCGCAGCGATCGCCATGACGCCCGTGAGCGTCTCATCGTGCCACTGCACCCACCGGCCCTCGGCGGGCGCGAGCCAGCACCCGCTCTCCGAACCGAGCACGAGCCCGGAATCGAGCTGGGCGATTCCGTTGATGCAGTACGCGTAGGCGCCGGCCTGCGTCCAGCCGCCCTGCGGCGAGCCTCGGTAGAGCCCGGTCTCTCCTATCAGCCATTCGTTGTCCATACGTCGCCTCTT
>SLST01000489.1 GCA_007130265.1 Spirochaetales bacterium | reverse complement strand
TCGGCCGCAGCTTCACCGCGCCCCTGAGTGCCTTCACCTGGTCCACCGTCTCGATGTACGGGGCAACGAGGCCGACCGCTCCCCCGTCGAGCGCCATGCACGCGTGGTACGGATCGGGCATCGGTATCCGGACGATCGGCGCAAGACCTGCGGCTGCGTACGCCTGACACATCCAGGCCGCCTGCGAGCGGTCGAGCGGTATGTGCTCGGTGTCGATGAAAACAAAGTCCAGGCCAAGGCTCGCGACCTTCGGCACCCAAAACGGGGACGGCGACGCAATGAGCGTACCGTACACTCGTCGGCCCTCGCGCAGTGCTCTGCCCAGCTCGATTCCGTCCATGATTCTCCCCCTGATCATCGGCTCTCGATCAGCGTCGGCCTCGCTCATCCATAGACGACCGAAACCCCGGCATCGCGCATCGCCAGTACGTTCTCCGTGGGCACGTCGAGCTGCAGCACGTGGCAGGGCGCGAGGATATACCCGCCTCCCTCGCCCAGGATCTCCGCGCGGCGCCACACCTCCGCGGCGACCTCTTCAGGCGAGCCCTGCGGGAGCAGGTACTGCGTGTCGATCCCACCGTGGAGGCAGATCCGGCTGCCGAACCGCTCCTTGAGAACCCGCGGGTCCATCCCCTTCGCCGCGGCCTGGAGCGGGTCGAGGATGTCCACGCCCATCTCGATCAGATCGTCGATCAGCGGCATGATCGCGCCGCACGAGTGGAACATGAACTTCGCGCCGTGGCTGTGGGCGAGCTCGACGAACTTCGCTGTCCGCGGCTTGATGTAGGTACGGAACATCTGCGGGCTGAAGAAGAGGCTCTCCTGGGTGCCCAGATCGTCGGCCTGACGGAGGATGTCGATCCGACCGCCGGCGGCCGTGAGCATCCGGTCGAAGTACTCGAGGTAGAAATCGGTGAAACGGTCCATGAGGTAGTGCGCGATCTGCGGGTCGCCGGCCATGTCGAGCATGAGGTTGTCGATCCCGCGGAGAAACGACGGGTGCTGCAGGACGCTCGCGCCGGTCGCCATGACGGCGAAGTCGCTCCACGGCTCGAGCCGTTCGGCGAGGTCGGAGAAGTCGAACCAGTCGGGACTGGGCCAGCTGTGTTGGGCGAGTTGGCCGACGCTGGTTGCCCCGGAGAGCACGAAATCGACGTACTGCTCCTCCGGGCCGCACGCCGCCTGGACGGTTTTCTGGCGCCATCCCCAGTAGTTCTCGCGAACCCCGCCGCCGACGTCCCGGCTCTCCGGCACGGGTCCGACGTAGCGCGGATCCACGGTGCCCCGGAGATCGACGATGTCGCTGCCGAGTCGCTCGAGAAGCCCCCGGTGCGTGGGCGCACCCAGATCACGCCGGAGCCGCTCGAGTACGAACCGGTTGCCGTGAAAGTCCACAGGAAGCCGGTCGGGCCGCCCGAGGTTGACGGCGGTGAGCACTCGTTCTTTGGATGTCATGGAAGATCGAGCTCTGCCCGGGTAGGCATCGACGACAGCGCATCCTCCGCTACGGTGAGGTGCAGCACCTGCTGCCAGCGGTGAGGCACGAAGAGGTGGAGCGTGCCGTCGCGGACCACCGCGTCCATGTACGAGCACTGGTAGTTCCGGAACGGTGTGTCCAGATCAGGTTCCGCCGCATTCGTGAAGAGGAACCGCGGCTCGCTCCACGTCTCACCGCCGTTGGTGCTCGTCGAGAACCAGATCTCCGCCCGGTCCTGCATGATATCAAGCTTCCCGCCGCCCAAGCCGGTGTAGTTCGTGTCGTGAAACCGGTTGTGGTGGAAGGCGATAAGGGTCTTCCGGTCGCCAAGCGTGAAGAGCATGGGTGGCGCGTCCGGATGGATCAGGCGGCTCGGCGCGGGGTCGCTCCAGGTCCTCCCGTCATCCTCGCTCCAGCTCTGCCAGAGGTGCCCTTCCGGCGTACGCAGCATCAGCAGCACGCGACCGTCCGCGAGGGCGATGGGTCTCCCTTCATCCATGCGGCCATGACCTGTGAGACGCCACCCGCCGTGGCGCGCGTCGGGGACTACCTCCCACGTGGCACCCTGATCCTCTGAGCGCAGGATGTACTGACATGTGATGAGCGGCTTGTACGACCAGTCGGCCTCGTGGCTTCCAAGCAGCCACGTTCCCTTCTGTGTCTCGCACATTCTCATCACCGACATGCCGCGGAACTCGGGATCATTGCGAGGGCGGATCAGATGCACCTCCGACCAGTGCTGCCCCTCGTCGTCACTATATCGATATCCGATGGGCGCGTTCTCACGGCTGCCCCTTCCGAACGCAACCCAGAGCGGCTGCGTTCCGAACATGAAGACGCGCCGCGGACGGTGAGGCGTTGCCGGTGCCGTTCGGGGATCGCCTGAACGAACATCAGCCGCCACGGAAGCACCGGCGGTGACACGAGCGGCGCGCTGGTTCCGGTCCACCCCGACTCCGATCCGGTGCGCCACGTAGCCGTCCGGACGATCCGGAGCAAAGGGTATCGCACCGTGCTGGTTGTAGTCGATCTCAAATGCGGGCCGTGCCTCACTCCAACTCTTCCCGCCGTCCTTCGAGCGCAGCTGATAGAGATGGTTCACCTTCTGCATCTTGCCGCCGTAGTGGGAGTTCTGCGTAGGATACTCCCGTGTGTTTGCCGGGAACCAGAGGAGCAGGTCACCGGACGGCATGAACTCCGCGCGACACTCGAAGAGCCAGCCGCTGCTCGTGTAGGTAACCAAGCCGGATACGCCGGGAGCGATGACGAGCGGGCCCGCGTCGAGCGCGGACAGTCCGGGATTCCGTCCGAGCACCGCTGAAACACCCCGGGTACTTCCGCCAAGCTGGATCTGCGTCGCCGGCCGGGTATGGGCCATATGCCTCCCCTTGTGATGCATCACAAAACTACACGGTCTCGGCGCTGGTGTCAACCGCTCCAGGAATGCGC
>SLST01000549.1 GCA_007130265.1 Spirochaetales bacterium | reverse complement strand
GGACAGGACGGGCCGAATTGTCTCCCGATACCGCACAACCGACGAGAGCCTTTCGATACCGCTTGCAGAGGGCGAATATCGCGTCTTGGTGGAAAAACCGGGATTCGAGCCGTTCGAGACGTCCGTGACGGTTGGTCGCGACGACGATCGGTTGCTTGCGGTGTCGCTGGTAGCGGACGAGTCCTCGGCGGAACCCGTGCCCGCATCGCCGGAGGCTCAGGGCCTGCTGGTACTGTCGGTTGACGAAGCGGATGCTTTGGTCGAGCTACTGGACAGCACGGGGCGGATTGCGTCCCGTTACCGGACGACCGGCGACCGTCTCTCGATACCGCTTGCAGCGGGCGATTATCGTGTCTTGGCGGAGAAATCGGGATTCGAGCGGTTCGAGACGTCACTGACCATCACGCGGGACGGGGATCATTCGTTGGATGTGGCGTTGGTGCCGATGGAATCGCAAGAGGACGAGCCGAGCGTGGCTTCACCGGAGGACGTTCCTTTGCCGTCCTGGGAACTGCCGCCCGGCGCTCCCGCCCCGGCGGTCGCCCCTTTCGACTCGAATCAGGCCCGCGCTCACCAGGAAGCGTGGGCGAAGTATCTTGGCCAGCCAGTGGAAATGACACAATCGATTGGTGATGACGTGGCGCTGAAAATGACGCTGATCCCCCCTGGCGAGTTCCTGATGGGCTCACCGGAGTCGGATGAGGACAGGCGAGACAACGAGGCTCCTCAACACCGTCTCCGTATCACGCGACCGTTTTACCTGGGCGTATATCCTGTGACCCAATCGCAGTGGGTGTCGGTGATGGGGAACAACCCGAGCAGTTATTCCGAGGGCGGCAGCAGAAGCGATCGTGTTTCGGGCCTATCGACGGATGGTTTTCCTGTGGAGACGGTCAGCTGGGAGGATGCTCAGGAGTTCATTGGCAGATTGAACGAGCGTTCCGAGGAAACGGGGCTGGTTTATCGTTTGCCTACGGAGGCAGAGTGGGAATATGCCTGCCGTTCGGGTACGACGACTCGTTATTTTTTTGGTGATGATGTAAGGGATTTGGGCGAGTATGCGTGGTTTCGAGTAAATTCGGGGAGTCGGCCCCATCCTGTCGGTCAGAAGCGTCCGAATGCCTGGGGGTTGTACGATATGCACGGCAACGTTTGGGAGTGGTGTTCGGACTGGTCTAGAAGTTATACAAATTCCCCGCTGGAGGATCCGACGGGTCCTGAATCAGGCTCGGACCGCGTGGACCGCGGCGGCTGCTGGCTCTCGACGGCCAAGGGCTGCCGCTCGGCGGACCGCCGCCGGAACGGGCCCAGGACTCGGTCCGGCGACCTGGGCTTCCGCGTCGCCTTCAGTTCGGTGGATGAACAGTCGGCGGAGGATCAGCCCACGGCGAACGACGAACCTCGCGAAAAGATAGCCGAACTGGAAAGGAGGCTCGCCGCGCTATCACCCGACGCGTTCGACTGGGGTCTGCATAACGCATTGCGCCATCTGTACAGCCCCATCGATAGGGACAAGTCAATGTCGCACATTGAGATCATTCTGCAGAATCGACCGTATTGCGGCTACATGAAATTTTGTCTGGGCGGTGACAATGAGGACAAGCGCCAAGCCGTCTCCGCGTTGCTCACCGTGGCGACGAAGGACGCGCACTTGCCTCACCTATCCGCTACCTGCTGGATCTGGGCGAGTGAACTCGAAAGCGACCGTGCCAAGGCCCGCGAGTACGTTGACCGAGCGTTTGCTGTAGAGGGAATTAGTGAACGTTGGCGCCAGGCTACTGACGAGCGACTGCAACAAGCCGAGGACAGCAGCGATGCGGTACAGTCTGATCCGAATCGGCGCGCGACGGAGCCAACCAATGATCAGCGATGATAAATAGAGGTTGAGGTTATTACCGTGCCGGAGACTTTTCTGCTTGAGTCGCCCCCGCCCCGGCGGCGCTGCCGTTTGCCCCTGATTTCGCGGATCTATCGAATCGCGCGTTGGAGGGGGGGCGTGGCTTCTCTTGGGATACCATTCAAGTCGACCGGACCGTCGCGGCCTCCCGGGCTCTGCTGGTCGGCCCGTCTTGACGCACAAATACCGTGCTGGGCCGGTCGGGAAGCGGCAGGGCGTGCGATGGATGTCGCAATCCGCGCGCCATGGCCGTTGTGAGCGCGCCTTTCGCCCGCATGCTGCTTCTGGTGGTCGATGTCGGGATGCTCCGTAGCGATGCGGGCACACTGGTGGTCCAGGTGGACCAACCGGGATCCACCGTCGAGATTCTCAGCTTGGAAGGGACGAGCGTCGTCCGTGGGGTCACGTGGAGTAACTGACGTTTTCGAGCGACGCGGGGCAACCAACGCATTCGCGTGGAGAAAGAGCGTTTCGAGTTCTTCTCCCGGGACGTCGGCATTGTACGTGGCGGCCGCGAGCTGCTCCGGCCAAGGCTGGAACGCGTAGCGACGGTAGCATACCGATCCGCGACATGCAACACGCGAAATGGGCGAAGGTAACCGCTTCCAAATGGGACATCGGCCACCCGGACGCGCTGTCCGACGGCGATTTTGGCAACATCTACCGCTCTGCCTCCGTCAATCCCACTATCATTACGGTAAAGTTCACTGATCCGCAATCCGCAACGGGTGGCTGCCATGCGGGCCGTGGTGAGGATGGTGCCGCACAAGTTAACACTTGAGGCCGCCAACACGCTGTGCGATCTTGATCGGCAGACTGAAAGCTGGGTCCGCGTGCTCGCTTCCCATCGCGTTGGGCCCCGGACCAACAACCTGGCTTCCGCGTGGCCTTCAGTTCGGTGGAATAGTCCAGCAGTTCGGTCCCGTCCCGCAAGCGGAGCCTGTAGCGTAGGCTGAACCGGCATCGTGCGCAGCCGAGGCCGGGTCATGCCGGAGCGAAGGGCGAAGGGCGGAGCGGGGCCGGCAGCACGTG
>SLST01000323.1 GCA_007130265.1 Spirochaetales bacterium | reverse complement strand
GATGTCCCATATCGCGTATCGCGCGGTAGAGTTCGGCCATTTCCTCCTGCTTCTGTTTGGCGCGGTTGAAAGTGATCAGGTACCGAATCTCTATGCCGGCTGCGGCCGCCGCCCTGTCGGCAGCCGCGATCACAAGCCTCGTCGTCTCGACTCGGTCGAACCCGTTCTGCAACGCGAAGTGCTCAGGGCTGAACCGAAGCTCGATGTAGTACAGCCCGTCGCGCCGCATCTCCATGACTGAGTCGTGCACGATCTGCGCGACATCTTCGAGCGACCGATACCAGTCGTTGCGGAAGAGTGACAGAAACTTGAGGAAGTCCGGCTCTGAGTCGACGGGAAACTGGACGAGACTGCGGAACTCGCCAAAGTCCGCCGGCACCTCGAGACCGTTACGTCGTGCGATGCGGTGAAGCGTGGGCAGGGCGAAGCTACCTTCGAGGTGACGGTGAAGCTCGATCTTCGGGAACGACCGCATTGTCTGTGCGTTGGTCAAGACCACCGGCTCATGAGCAACGGCCTCGTGCCTCATGGGTTCTTCCTCATAGTCCGTAAATCTAACAGATTCCGTCTCGTTTTCAACTTGGAAATCGCGAATGTAGTGACAGCGAGGAAAAAATCGGTCACTCTACAGCCTGCTGTTGCCGAAGTATACTGAGAAGGGAGAATTCCGCGATGGGTGGTCTGCAGCAGTATATTGCCTCTCTACCTAAGACCGAGATCCACCTCCACATCGAGGCGTGCGTCGGTTCGAAGTCCTATCACGAGCTGATGGACAAACACGAGATCCCCCACGACGAAAAGACCATGGCGCTCACCGATTTCTCCAAGATCGGGAGCCTCACGAGCATGATCGAGTCGTTCTTCTTCGTCCAGTCGTTCTTCCGTGAACCCGAGGATTTCCTGCACGTGGTAAAGGACGTCATCGCGTACGCCGAGCGGAACAACATCTACTACATTGAGGCATTTGCCTCTCCCTCGATGGTCCTCAACCGTGGATTGATCAGCTTCGAAGAGATGTTCAGCACGCTTGTCTCCGGGTTCGACGAAGCTGAGAAGAGCACCGGGATCGACGTTCGGCTGCTCGTCGACGTCTCTCGATCGTTCGGGAAGCAAAACGCGATGACGAATCTCGAGCACACCCTCGGTTTCCTCAAGACGCACCCTTCTCGTCGCATCCTCGGGATCGGGCTCGGTGGGCAGGAGATTGGACACCCGTGTCGTGAGTATAACGAGGTGTTCGCCAGGGCGCGCAAGGCAGGCCTGCACGTCGTGGCGCACGCTGGAGAAGAAGTCGGGCCGGAATCGATCTGGGAAGCGATTGACCTCCTGAAGGCCGAACGGGTCGGTCACGGCACGAGCGCGATCCAGGACGAGAAGCTGATGAAGCGTCTGGCCAAGGGTCGTATTCCGCTCGAGATCTGCCCGACGAGCAACGTCATCACCCGGAAGTACGTGCCCGAGCTCGCCAAGCACCCCATTCGTCGCTTCTTCGACGAAGGGTTGATGGTGACGGTCAATACCGACGACCCGGTTCTCTTCTCCGTCGAGCTCAACGAAGAGTACGAGCGGGTCGCTACCCAGATAGGGTTTTCGCGGGATGAGATCGTCACCCTCGTGAAGAACAATCTGATGAGCACCTTCCTCTCGGACAGCGAGAAGAAGGCTCGGTGGAAGCAGGTCCAGAAGGCGATCGGCCGCGCCTGATACCCGCCCCATGCTGATCTATCTCCAGCTCGTCCTCGCCATGTTCTTCTACGGCCTCTCCTTTGTCTCGACGAAGATCGTGCTGGCGTCGCTCGGGCCCATCACGATCCTCTGGGTGAGGCTGCTGCTCTCCGCGTGTTTTCTGATTCTGCTTGATTCTGCGATTCCCGACCGACGCGAAATCCGCAGCAGATGGCCGCATCGCGCGGACCTCGATTCGCTCCTGCTCGTGACGCTCTTTCAGCCGCTGCTCTACTTCATCGCAGAGACGACCGGCCTCCAGTACGTCTCGGCCTCCATCGCCGCGATCATCATCGCCACCATTCCGGTCTTCACGCCTGTCTTCGCCCGGCCGTTCCTTGGCGAACGCATTCGTCCGCTCACGGTGATCGGGTTGCTCCTCTCACTCGCCGGCGTCGCGACCATCGTGTTCGAGCGGCGAATCGACGCGCAGTTCACCCCGGGAGGGCTCGCCCTGGTCTTCACCGCGGTGCTTGCCGCGGTTGGCTACACCATCGCGGTCAAACGGGTCGCGCCCCGGTACCGCCCGCTTTCGATCGTCAAGCTGCAGAGCCTCTTCGGGCTGCCGTTGCTACTCTTTCTGGGCCTCTCGATCGAAGGCGTTCCATCTTCGATGCCGCCGCCACCGGCGATCGCGCACCTGCTCTACCTGGGGATCTTCCCCTCGTCGCTCGCCTTCGTCTTCCTTAGCACCGGTATCCGGAAGCTCGGGGCGAACCGGACAAACGTCTTCGTGAACCTCGTGCCGGTGTTCACGGCGGTCGTCGCCTGGATGGTCCTTGGCGAGGTCTTCACGGTGCAGAAGGTCGTCGGCATGGCGGTGGTCATCGCGGGCGTACTCGCAGCGCAGCGCGGGCAGACCGCCGGCGCCGCGCAGAGTCGTCCTGTGGCGAGATAGGCGCGACGCGGATCGTCGCCCGGATTTCCCCAGCGCGACAGGCAGCGAACACAGCCGCCGCGCCGCGACGGGAGAAGACCCCGCTGACAGCCGGACGGTCTTGTATTATACTTGCCCGACCGATGGGAACGACAATCGTGTTCGCCAACCAGAAAGGCGGGGTCGGCAAGACCACCTCCGCTGCCAACATTGGAGCGTACCTCGCTGAGGCCGGGAAGACCGTCCTGCTGATCGACTTCGATCCGCAGGGCAACCTCTCGAGCGCCGTTGGCGCCGACACCGGGAAGCCCGGCGTCTACGAAGCGCTCACCTCGGACGTC
>SLST01000597.1 GCA_007130265.1 Spirochaetales bacterium | reverse complement strand
GGATGCGCGCCGTGCTCGATGAGGCGTCCGAGCGTCTCGCCGC
Organism: Spirochaetales bacterium; assembly: GCA_007130265.1. Classification (GTDB taxonomy): domain Bacteria; phylum Spirochaetota; class Spirochaetia; order DSM-27196; family SLST01; genus SLST01. Next base: position 11,453 of record SLST01000597.1, on the reverse strand, counting down.
CCATCCCCTTCCTATCGTTGACAGCTTCCTCTTCGCTTGGCGCGTACGGCTCGAGGTCACCGCGGCCGAGCAGGCCGGCCGGCGGCCGGACCGCGCGCTCGAGCTCATAGGGGAGCGAGGGCTCGACCCTGAGAGCCCCATCCGGGTGCTCGGCGAGCGCGAGCTCTTTGCGGTCGCCCGGGCGTACCGGCTTGCCGGTATGACCGACGAGGCGAAGCGGCTCATCGAGCGCCTCCGAGACTTCTGCGATGGCGCGCGGATGACCATCGCCGCGATGGAGGCGCGCATACTCTGGAGCCTCACCGTGGAGGAGTCGGGCGACAGGGCAGCCGCACTCTCCGCGCTTTCGACCGCGGTCGAACAGCTCGTTCCGCTTGGCGCCGTAGAGCCCTTCCTCGCGGAGGGCGCTCCAATCAAGCGGCTGCTTGCCGCGCTCATCAGGACGCCCGCCGCGCCCGCCGCCGCTTCCGAACTGCTTGCCCGCTTCGACGGTGTCGCGGACGGGGCCGAACCGCGTCGGTCCGAACCCCGCCTGCTCGAACCACTGAGCCGCCGCGAGCTGGAGGTCCTTCGGCTCGTCAGCGAAGGCAGATCAAACGCGGAGATCGCCGATGCGCTGTTCGTCTCCCTGAACACCGTGAAGTGGCACACGGGGAACATCTACCGCAAGCTCGACGTCGACGGCCGAACCGCGGCGGTCGCGTGTGCGCGGGACCTCGGGTTGCTCGAGTAGCGGTGCCCCTGATCGCCGAACCATGCCAAAACCCATACCTCCGGGTAGTTCGAGCCCCGATCCGCTACTGGTACCTTGAGCCCGTAACGAGGAGGGAACCATGACGAATGGCAGAAACAACAGACATGACAACAAAGTGCGCGTCCTTTTCTTCGGCGCAGGCGTGCTCGGGAGCCTCTATGCGGCGCGTCTGGACGAGGCCGGCCACGAGGTCGCGATCGTCGCGCGCGGGAGGCGCTACGACGAGCTGCAGGAGCACGGAATCGAGCTCGTGCGCCACGATACCGGAGAGCGGACGGTGACCCCCGTCCGGGTGCTCGACCGCGTGCCGGCCGACGAACCGTTCGACGTCTGTGTCGTACTCGTGCAACGCCAGCAGCTCGACGAGGCGCTCCCGGCGCTCGCCTCCGGGAACGGGATCGCGAGCTACATGGTCATGACGAACATGCTCGACGGTCCGGATATTCTGATCGACGCGCTCGGAGGTGGCCGCGTCCTGGTCGGACACGTGAACGCCGGCGGCGAACGTGAGGGACACGTCGTACGCTACATGTGCTCGCAGCGCATGACCATGGGAGAGCTCGACGGATCCCGTACCCACCGCCTGAGCCGGATCGCGGGTGCCTTCGAGGAAGCCGGATTCCCGGTCGATATCTCGAAGGACATGGTCGCCTGGAAGCGATGCCACGCCGCCTTCGGGTCGGCGCTCTGCAACGCGCTCTACATGGCCGGGACGGATAACTTCCGGCTTGCCCGTGACCGCGTAGCGATGAAGAAGCTCGTCCTTGGCATCCGCGAGGCGCTCACCGTGATGAAGGCAACCGGGATTGCGATCGAGCCATCGAAGTTGAGGTCCATCTTCTGGATACCGACCTTCGTGCTCGTTCCCGTGCTCTCGCGTGCGCTCGGGACGGATCTGTTCGACATAGGCGGAGCGCGCCACGCGAGGAACGCGCGAGAGGAGATGGGCCGGCTCACCGCGGATCTCATGGAACTGGCCCGGGCCGCAAATCTGAAGGTTCCGGTTCTCGACGAGCTCGCGCAGTACGCCTCAGATGAAGCGTCTCAGAGTGTCGCATCCACTACGAAGAAGGAGGAGTAGGTATGGCCACAACGAATATCACGGACACGGGCAAGAGAAGCACGCTCGACGCGATTGGCGCGTTCGTCGGCTCGATCGTCTACCGCCGCCGGAGGCTCTTCCACCGGTCGCTCGAGACGGCGCCGCTTCGTGTGGCGGTTCCGACGACAACGGCTGAGGTCAACAGCCTTGATCCGGGCCGGTGGCACGATGTGCGCTCAGAGGGACCGGCCGGCGAGCTCAAGGCGGGCTACCTCGTGCACCGGTGGATCGGGCCGGACCGGCCTTCGCTGATCTACATTCACGGGAGCGGAGAGCAGCCGCGCAACTTCAACAAATCCGCGGACAACTCCTTCCGCAGGATCGTGGAGACACGGCTCGACGTTGACGCGAATCTGGTTCTGGTCATGGCACCGTTCCACGAGACGACGCAGGGGGCATACATCGACGCGCTCGGAGACCTCCGTAACTACGTGGGGATCCTTGCGACCACGACGGCTCTCGTCGACTCGCTCGCGAAGCGCCTGCGGGCAGAGGGTGCCCCAGCGATCTACGGCGTCGCGTTCAGCCTTGGCGCATGGGTCCTCAATCTGCACCGGGCCTTCTTCCGGGAGAGTATCGACTGCTACGTGCCCATCTGCGCCGGGACGGAGCCGCACATCGTCTTCGTTGACTCGGTGTACCGGGGAATGGTCGACCCGGGCGCGCGGGCGCAGCGGGAGTACCTGGAGGAGGTTCTGAGCTTCCGAGGCGAGTTCACGGCGAACGGGAACGACGACTGCAGCCCCATGCTCTTCCGCTACGACCGCCTCGTCGACATCGCTTCGCACGGTCCGAGCTACGCCGGGATGCACGTCGAGGTGCTCGACAAGGGTCACTTCGCCGGGCAGCAGGCGATCGCCGAGATGCGCTCGCATATCCGGCGTGCGACCGGACTCTGACCGCGGCGGCGGCTACCGCACCGGGCTGGTCGCCGCCGCCACGGTCGCCATGTCCACCAGTTGCTCTCGACCGCGCTTCGTGCGACGATGCCCGCCATGGGCGCACTCTCTGCGGCGTTGATCGTGTTTGGCACGCTGGAGCTGCTCAACGTACTGCTGCTCTACTTCTCGCCGGGCACGCGGCGTGGCAATGCCATGGGGGTATTCCGGGCGTACGAGAAGTCGAAGCACGATCCGGAGGTGCACGCCCTCGTCACCTACCTCGTGAACTGGGTCGCGGGTACCAAGCTGATCTTCGTGGGTCTGCTCAGCGGGATCGTCATCACGGGGAACCCCGCGACCAGGGTGTTCGCCGTCATCGCGCTCATTCTCACGATCCTTACGTTCTTCTGGCGGCTCTATCCGGCGATCAGAACGATGGACGAGCACGGACAGATCGAGCCGCGCGGCTACTCCCGGACCCTGGGTATCATGGTAGGCGGGTTCGCCGCTCTCTTCGCGATCGCCCTCGCCGTCTTCCTCTGGAACCACCTCCGGTGAGGCGAGGGAGCTCGCGGCCGATCGAGCGCCGACCCGGCAGCCTGAGGGTCACTACCTCGCTGAGACGCTCTCCCGGATTCGACTCAGCTCGGAGAGGAATCGCTGCGGGTCGGCGAAGAAGGGCGTGTGCGCGGCCCCATCGAACACGATGAGCTCCGCACGCGGAGCGTTCAGTTCGTCGACAAGTCGGGCGACCAGTACCGCCGGGGTATTATAGTCTTCCTCTCCCGTGATGAAGTAGCAGGGCACATCAACGGAAGGCGCGAGGTCGAGCATGTTGACTCCCTGCGTCTCCTCCCACATTGGCCCGCTGCCGCGGTTCGCGCCGCGCAGCCATCGCACGAGGTCGCCCGCCGTATAGAGGTCCGAGCGGACTGCAGCTCGAGCGAGCGGTCCCAGCCCCAGGTCCATGTTCATTCCCATCGTGTCGAGCATCTTTGCGAAGGCGACGTACTCCCCGTGGTCACGGTACGGAGGACCGTCCAGGCGGTCGAGACGCCGAATGTCTCTCTCGCGCCCACTCTCCTCGAGACGTCGCCGTAGCTCGCGGGTTGCGATCTCCTGCGCCCGGTCACCGTCGACTACCTGGCTCACGCCAATATAAGCGACGTAGTCATCCGGGTGCCGGTGTGCTGCAACCATCCCTATCTGGGTTCCCCACGAGTGTCCGAGCAGGTAGATCCTCTCTCTGCCGAACCGCGTCTTGAGGTACTGCGTCACCTCGTGAACGTCCTCCACGTAGCGCTCGAAGGTCATTGTCTGCTCGTCGAAATCCCGCGGATTCGACTTCCCGGCGCCGCGCTGATCCCAGTGAACGACGATGAACTCCGACTCGAGGCTGCGGTTGAACGCGCGTCCCACCGGCATCTGCGCGGCGCCCGGTCCGCCGTGGAGCCAGAGCAGCACCGGAAGCTCCGCTCGGTCCCCGTGGGCCGCCACCCACTGCTGCATGCCGCCTATCTCCACGGCAACGAGCTCGTCCACCGCGCCGGGGCCAGAGCGAGAGGAAACGCATGCTCCGAACACGCACAGCGCTACGATCGTTATGGTCAGTCGCACGGGGCCCCCTTCCGAGCTTCAACGCCCCCACTGTACGGGGTCAGGCCCAGCGGGTCTACCGCGTGCTTGTGCGAATCTCGATCAAGCGATACGATCGTCTGCATGAGACATGTGCCAACCATAGTGCTCGTCCTGCTGCTTGCAGCCGGGCTCCAGTCTGCATGGGCGGACTCACCACGCCGGGTCGTCGTGACGACCGAGTTCAGCATACCTCTCAACCCGCCTGCACTCGAAGGTGACGAGGTGCTGCCCCCCGGGGCCGCGGACACCCTCAGCCTTGGCGTGGGGTATCGCTTCTGGGGCATATTCAACGCCTCGGCGCATCTGTACAACGAGATCGTCTACGACGCCGACAAGCCGGTGGGGTTCACGGTTCGGCCGATGGGTCTCTTCTCCGGCGGTCTGGGTCTGGAGATACCGCTTGGCGGCCCGCACCTGATCCTCGACTGGCAACGGTTGTTCACCGGTCCGTCGGCGCCGAACCAGGGTGTGGTGAGCTACGCCCGTCAGACAAAGATTGGCGTCTCGTTCAGCTTAACCGAGATGTGGCGGGTCCACGTCTTCAGCCGGACGATCCGGAACTTCTCGGAGCCCGCCCAGGAGCTCGTCGAGTACGAGCCGTTTCTGACCGACCCTCAGACCCGGTTTGCAACGATAGGCATCGGCACCTCGCTGCGCTTCTGATGCGGGCTCGCCGTCCCTGCCGGGTGAGATTCCGCCTGTGAGCGACGACCCGTTCGTCGCTCGCATGGTCGAGGAGCTCGCCCGTCTCGGCGTCGGTCCCGGGGCAGTGATCATGGTCCACTCGTCGCTCAAGGCGTTCGGCATTGCGGACCTCACGCCGGAGACGGTGATCGGCGCGCTGCGCCGGGCGGTAGGAGAGTCCGGGACGGTGTTGATGCCGGCGCTCAGTTACGAGCAGGAGCCACCGGACATTCACGAGACGCTTCGCACGCGGTCGAACGTCGGTGTGATTCCGGAGACCTTCAGACTGCGGGAGGGCACGATCCGATCCGTCCACCCGACCCACTCGGTCTGCGGCGCGGGGCCCCTCGCCGAATCGCTCCTCGCGGCGCACGAGGATGACTCAACGCCGTGCGGGCCCCACTCCCCGTTTCGCCGGATCCTCGACCTGGATGCAAAGATCGTGATGCTCGGCTGCGGGCTGCGGCCGAACACGACAATGCACGCCGTAGAGGAGCTCGCTCCGCCGCCGTACCTGTTTGGCGATGAGCTTGTCTACACGATCACCCCGCCGGACGGCATCCCGTACGAGAAGACCTACCGGACCCACGGTTTCGACGGATGGATCCAACGCTACGATCGCATTGCTGATCTCGACGACGGGTCGCTTCTCGTGAGCGGCCACGTCCTTGACGGGCCCGTACAGGTGATCGACACTCGGACGCTGAAGCGTCTTGCGCGTGCGGTGCTGAGGCGGCGGCCGCTCCATTTCGTCGACCGCTCAGACGGCGGCAGCGGGTAGATTCGCGTCGGACCTGCTTCGCTCTTCCACCAGCCGCTGCAGCTCGTTAGTCCGTCTGTCCGCAAGACGGTAAGTGGGTCTGGCCTGCCGTCTCCGGCGTAATCCGCTGAGCCCAGGACCCCTCGGATCGCCTACAATGACTCTGCGATCCGCAGAAGCTCATCGTGCGCCGACGATTCGACGCTCACGGGTCTATCGCGCGCAGTCGTCAGGCTGACGAGCGCGAGGTGCTCCTCTGGGGATTCGAGCCGTTTGGTGAGGTCCGCAAGGCCCTCGACGGGCGTTACGGAGAGTTCAGAGAGCGCGACCCAGGCTGCGCCGAACGGTTCCGCAGTGGCCGAGACCACTACGAGCGCCACCGACGGCATAGGCCTCGATTCCCGGCTCGTGCGGGTCGGCTGAAAGACCTTCCTCCGGACGCGAGTGAAGCGACGTCCAGCGCGCCTGAGGATGCGTCGCCAGCCACTCCTTGACTCTGAGAACCGCAACCGCAAGAGCATCTTCGTTGTAACGCTCCTCATGCCGCAGTCGCTCGATCATCACCTGCGCCTTGATCCGTCGAAGCGCCGTTGCCGGGATCCGGATCGCCCGCAGCTTCTAACTCGAGCCCTGGTGCGGATCCGGTTCCGGACTCGGTACGAACGGTCTGGCCCACTTGGGCGCTCACAGATGCATCATTACAGCTGATCGAGCTCGACTCGTTCGAACTCCTCCCGGTTGGCGAGTCGGTCAAGGATGCTGGAGAAACTCTCGTGCATCCGACCAACCGCAGCCGGGTCGGCCTCGCTCGAATGGAGCAGCCGCATCTGAAGCTCGAGGGCACGGGTAAGCGCGGCAACCATGCGATCCCGTGTCTGAGTCAGTTTCCGGTTCACAGCAGCGTCCTCCGGCCGAGCGTAGCACGTGGCGACCCCAGGAGCAACGGCAAGGGGAGTCTTCAGGGCGGACGCGTGGCGCTACCAGCCCTCCCGGGGCCGAGCCTGCGAATCGGTCGGCGCTCACACTCGCAAGCCGGTTCCTGGGGCAGCTTCCTGCAGAAGGAACGGCGCCATCGGCTTCCACGAACCCTTCCAGACGATCGCGATCAGGAAGCGAGCCACGAAGCCGGGGATTGGTTTCACGAACGCAGCCTGATCGTCCTGATCGAGATGGTAGTAGATGAACGCAGCGAACCGTGACATCGGCTTGAGGGCCTGCTGGCCATGGCGACTGAGCTCGTGTGTAAGGCGGTCCCGCTCGCCGGCGGTCAGACACGTCATGGCAAGCTCACACGAGAAGCAGGTCTCTTCCGGTCCTACGTGCGCCGTCCACAGTCTGGATAGTTGCACGATGATCTCGCGCAGGCGCGCGTCGTCGTCCGGCGATACCGTCGATGTCCGCCTCAGAATCTTCTCAGCGAGTTGCTTGCCTTCGACCAACAGCGGGTGCATCCTGTGATGATCCTGCCTGAGGGGCTCGAGGTCGAACTCCTTGCTGCGGGCCTCAAGAGCCGGGAACCCGATCGTATCCTCACCGTGATGGTGGGAGACGAACAACTCAAACAGTGTCTTCAGATAGAGTGCCAACCCGAGGTAGGTAGCGTCGTCGTCCTCCTTCGCCTCGACGACTTGATCAAAGCGCGTACCGGAGGTCTCCAACGCGCGAGTAATCGCTTGGTGGATGCGACGCAGGTCACCAAAGAGCAGATCTTCTCTCGTTTTCATGACAAGTTTTATAGTAAATTACGCGACCGGCTGCAAGCACTTCCCGTATCCAGAATCGGACCCGTTCCGCAGAAGCACCGAGTCGCAGGAGTACTCGTGCCCTTTCGGACTCAGCCGACCATGATGTCCGCCGGGGTTCGCGACGCCGCTGATCGCCGAGGGTCTGATGTGCTGCGATGATCCCACCCAAAAGCGGTCTGCCGGCGCAGCCTGTAGAACTCCGCGATCATCACATAGATCACACAGGGCACCTCGGCCGACAGCCGCCGATCGAGGCGTGAGAAACGTCGCGGCGCCTTCGGGATCGTGAACACTTGCGGGCGATGATGACCCCATAGTACCGCTTGAGGCGGAGAACATGGAGAATGGCTTGCGGCTGTGCTCGCCGAACTCGCCAGCGATGTCGGAAAGGTGGTCGAGCTCGTCGCGCTCGAACTCCTCGCCGTTGAAACCCGAGTAGTGGCGAATGTGGGCGAATCGGCCACGTCTCGCGAGTCGGTCGAGGATGCTGCAGAGGCTCTCGTACATCCGGCCAACCGCACGTGATCAAAGCGGTAGTGGGCCTCGGAGTCCTGCGGGGCTTCACCCAGGAGGACGGGTCGTTGCGTTCCGTCACGACGTTCGTGCGATAGTTCGTCATGGGTGTCTGGGTGACCTTTTCCGCTCTGTGGCTCTTCAGGATCGCCGCGAGCACGCCAAAGGAGATACCGCCCTCCCGTTCACCCCGTGTTCGCGAGCTCGCGTCCGTCGCGGATGAGACGTTCCATCTGGAGGTAGACGCGGCTCGTCTGCATGCCGCACTTCTCGTAGAGGCGCGTTGCGTTGGTCAGGCTCTCCGAGTCGACGCCGAGTCCGGCGTGTTTCTTCCCCTTCTCGTAGAATACCCCGAGCGAGCGGCGCAGGAGCGACTCGCCGAGCCTTCGCTTGCGGTGCGCGGCCTCCACGCCGAGTATGCTCACCCATCCCATATCGAGGTGCGCTCCGTAGCTGGGTCTGCAGACCGATCCTCCAACGATCGACCCGTCCGCGGAAGCCGCCACGATCACGAGGTCGGGGTCGAAGTCGTCGGGTTCGAGTACGTTGCGCTTCCAGCGCTCGAACTCCTCGTCGGGCTTCGCCGGGTCGACGAAGCCATAGTGGTCGCGGAACGCATGCGCGAGTACGTCGAACAGCGCGCGCCCCTCGCCGGGGCGAAGCGCGCGCAGCGCGTAGCCGGCCGGGATATCCGGGGCCTCGGGTCGCCGGTCGAGCGTAATCCGCATCTGGACGAAGTGGCGGCTCGCGGCGAATCCCGCCCGGGTCCATGCGTCGACGAGGACCGCGTTCTTCTCGTTCGCTCCGGCCAGCAGCGTGACACGGGCATCCCCGGGCGCGAGTCCGACGTCCGCATAGGCCCGCGAGACGAGCCACCCGGTCATGAGGTCCGCCGGGACCTGTGTCCCCAGGTCAGGGTCGATCGAGCAGAATCCGTGCGGCCGGACGTACGGTGCGCTTCGGTTCGTGTAGTCGGCGTACCCCACGATCCGCCCGTCGGGAGTCTCGAGGACCCGCGTCTCATCGTCGATGCGGAACTCCGCCTGGTTCCACTCGCGCTCGAGGTCCGCGGACGTCACGAGCTCCTCGCCGGAGACGGCCTTCGACTCCCGGTTGATCAGCGAGACGATGCGCTCAGCGTCGTCCCTGCGCGCGGGACGCGATGTAACCGTGAGGACACTCATACAGAGGGTTCTACCACGAGCGGACATCCCGGTAAACGGCCTGCGCGGGAACGCGGGTGCGCATCCGCGCCGAAAGAGTTCGGTATTCTGCTCATCCAGAAGAGAGACGTTCGAGATCCGCCAGGTCCTCGGCACGACCTTTGCGCGCCTGTTCCGGATGAGTAGCTCACGCCTGCTGTGCGGGTAAGGATGCCTATCCTCACTGGGGCACGCCGAGCTGCACGAAATGGTTGGGCTGAGTGCCGTCCGGCACCGAGAGACCAACCCACGAGAACCCGAACTCCTCCAGAGCACTGAGGATGCTGCGAGCATTCCGCTCGTCTGATCCGACTATGACATGGATGTCGCCGGGGAAGCGCGGACGTCCTGCATGCGGCGATGGGCGTACCCTTGTAATCTTCGGCCGCAGCGGTACACTTCTCATCAAGACGAAGAACGATGGAGGAGATTGCCATGGTGACCAGACGCGTCGGGTTCGTGGTGTTGGCGCTTGTCCTCGCGGCGGGCGGATTGGTCCACGCGGTCGACGATCCGCAGCCGTTTACCGCGAGCGAGCTCGACAGGTTTCTCGACGACTGGCCCCAGTTCGCCGCATGGGCGCAGGAGCGGGGCGAGGCGGTCGACTCCGTCTCCGACCCGTCGGCGTTCATGCGTGCACTCGCGGGTATGGAGGCGGACTCGTTCCTGCGATCTCGCGGATGGGAACCCGAACGCTTCTTCTACGTCGCCGGACACAGTTGGATGGCCTTCCTCACGGTGGAGGCTGAGGCCCAGGCGCCCGGGATGACCGCTGAGATCGATGAGGCGATAGAGGAGATACGGGCGAACCCGGGCATGTCCGCGGCTCAGAAGGAGCCGGCGATCAGACAGCTCGAAGAGGTAAAGGCAATGCTGCTTGAGCTCGACTCGTTCTTCGCGGTCCCGGCCGAGGAGCTCGATCTCGTACGCGCGCGCCACGACCGGGTTCGCGAGGCACTCGAGGCCGAGTAGGCAGTTCGGCGAACGGGAGATCCCATGCTCATCGACGGTACGCACTACCGATCCATCTGGCTCGCCGAGGACGGTCAAACCGTTCAGATCATCGACCAGCGCAAGCTCCCCTTCGCGGTGGAGATAGAGACGATCCGCGGCTGGAAAGAGATGGTGATCGCGATCAGGGACATGCACCTGCGCGGCGCTCCGCTCATTGGGGCGGCCGCCGGGTACGGCGTCTATCTCGCCTGCCTGGAGCTCGCCGCCGGAAGCCATGATGGGTTCGACGTCGGCCTGGAGGGAGCGATGGCGGAGCTCGATGCGGCGCGGCCCACGGCGGTCAACCTGCGATGGGCGCTCGAACGCCAGCGCGCCGCTCTCAGGGGAGCCGACTCGCGAGAGGAGAAGGTGGTCGTTGCCCGGGAGCAGGCCGACGCGATAGCCGAAGAGGACGTGGCCGTCTGCGCCGAGCTCGGCCGTCACGGCGCGGATCTCCTTTCCGGCATCGCCGCCCGGAATCCGGGTCGCACGATCAACGTCCTCACCCACTGCAACGCCGGGTGGCTCGCGACCGTGGACCACGGGACGGTGACCGCGGTGATCTATGAGGCCTCACGCCGCGGACTGCCGCTTCACGTCTGGGTCGACGAGACCCGCCCGCGCAACCAGGGCGCGCTCACCTCCTGGGAGCTGACGCATAACGGTGTAGCGAACACGGTGGTCTGCGACAATGCCGGAGGTCACCTCATGCAGCATGGCAAGGTTGACCTCGTCCTCGTGGGCACCGACCGCACGGCACGAAACGGCGATGTGGCCAACAAGATCGGCACCTACCTGAAGGCGCTCTCCGCGATGGACAACGAGGTTCCCTTCTACGTCGCACTCCCCTCGTCGACCTTCGACCCGTCGATGGAGCGCGGTGTCGGTGCCATCCCCATCGAGGAGCGAAATGCCGACGAGGTGCTCGAGGTCCGCGGCTACGACGGTGAGCGCGAGTCGCGGGTGCGGCTCTACGCGGACGGCACGGCGGCGGCGAACTACGCCTTCGACGTGACGCCCGCGCGTCTGGTCACCGGGTACGTTACCGAACGAGGCGTTTTCGACGCCCATCATCTCGCCGAAGGGCTTCGAGGAGCGAACCGTGGCTGAAGGTACGATCAAGTTCACGGTGGGCGAGCACCGTCGCACCCCGCCGCTCGAAGCGGCGGAGTACCGGCACG
>SLST01000039.1 GCA_007130265.1 Spirochaetales bacterium | reverse complement strand
CGAGTCTGGAGGTTTGACTTCAGCATAAGCGGCAATGTTGGCCAACATACCGCGCGCTGCTTTTTTGCTTGAATGTTCGCGTTGGGGAGTGGCAAGTGTGCAGTGGGATGAAACTGAAATGGAACTGATAGGAATTGACGAATATGGAAGCTAATCGCTGATTGTGATCTTGAGCACATTCTACTATTTAATAAACAAACTAAATGAAAATATTTTTTATAACAGCCTATCTTGGACAACCACATGGCACAGCTATGTCAGCCCGTGATTTTGCTAGAGCTTTATTAGCCGTTCATGATGATGTTTGCATTGTCAGCCCACGGCAAGAAAATTTTGGTCAATCAGCGGCTGATTATTCGCTATCCACTCCACACTGGTTCAAATATGTCAGTAAAAAACCATTTTCTTTTGCGCATCCCTTATCCATATTAACAAATATTATAAATCAGATCCGTCGTTGGCATATTCATCGAGCGGTTAAGGGGCAGCATATTATAGTAAATGGTTGGGCAAGTTACGCATACTGGAAAGAATTAGCTGTTAGTGGATATAAAAAAAAGTCACTTATTGTTCGTGAATCACCTCGTCATTTTGAATTTCAGGATCGATATGAAGACTTTAATGTTATGCTTGCTGAATTATCCCAATTTGATAACTTGATTTTTGTATCCGATAGGTTACGGCAGGAGTGGATGAAAAATATACAACTTGCCTCCATACCTTCTTTTTATGTACCAAATTGCTGTGAAGAGGAGGAAATAGCTATTATTAAAACCTCGGACCGACAAAAGACGCGGGAACGACTAGGTTTTGCTCAGGATGATTTTGTTTTGATTTGTCCGGGGATGATCGAGAAGCGAAAGGGGCAGGACATTATCTTGGATACTTGGCCTGAGGTTCTGGACGCGATTCCGCACGCTCGTCTGCTTGTGCTCGGCGATGGCTGTACGTCGTGGGGCAAAGCCTTAGCGACAGATGTCGATGGCGGAAAATATGGTGACTGTGTATCCCATATATCTGCGCAACCATCTGCCCTTGAATATCTATACGCATCGGATGTATTGCTGTTTCCTTCGAGGGCGGAGGCTATGCCGCGAATAATCTTAGAAGGAATGGCATTAGGAATGCCGATTATAGCAACCAATATCGATGGTATACCTGAGCTAATCGAGGACGAGAAGTCAGGGTGGCTGTTTACCCCTTCAGATACAGCTAGAATGGTTAATGGAATAAAATTTATAGCAAAATATCCAACGCAAACTCGCCAGATGGCTAAGACAGCAGAGCAGCGCTACCGGCAGATTTTTTCTCGTCAACAGCAAATCAAGCGAGTATCAAGCCTGTTAAACTGGTTTAAATCTGATCAAAAAATTCAAATATATTAATAATGTGGCGTGATCTATTATCAGTGTATATTGTAATAAAAAGTTTATAATAGAAAAATATATAGTAAATATCCATATAAAAATTTAATTAAATAGGATTTAATATGAAAGCACGAGCAATTGCTTTTTATTTACCACAGTATCATCCTATTCCTGAAAATGATCAATGGTGGGGAAAGGGATTTACTGAGTGGACTAATGTAGCTAAAGCAAAACCTCTATTTAGAGGGCATTGGCAACCTCGTCTGCCTGCTGATTTAGGTTTCTACGACTTAAGAGTACCAGAAATTCGTGAACAGCAAGCCGAGCTAGCTCGCTATGCCGGAATTGAAGGATTTTGCTATTGGCACTATTGGTTTGGTAACGGCAAGCGTGCTTTAGAACGCATCTTCAACGAAGTTGTTGAATCAGGCAAACCCGATTTTCCTTTCTGCCTTGCGTGGGCTAATGAGTCTTGGACTGGGCGATGGCATGGGCTTGATTCAGAAATTATTTTTGAACAAAAATATCCAGGAAAAAAAGATTACGAATCTCATTTTTACGCTCTTTTGCCAGCATTTAAAGATCCAAGATACATTGAAGTTGACGGAAAAAAACTGTTTATCATTTATCGACCAGAAGAAATACCTGATCTTTCAGAATTTATAAACTTATGGAATAAATATGCATTAAATAATGGATTTAGTGGGTTTTTCTTTGTTTCTGCCAACATTAATTTTTATAATCAAAAAAACAATTTACTGGATGGTGCTTTCCCGAGATATTTGTTTGATACAATGACAAGATTACCATGTAATCGACTTTCAAAATTAATTGTTAAATTAGGTATATTTTCAGGGAGAAGATGGTCAAGGATTTGCCCCAAACCTTTTCGCTGCTCGTATGCTGATTTTGTTGATAAATGGATCTCAAAATCGCTAGAAGAAAATATTTTTCCATGCATCTTTCCAAACTGGGACAACACTCCTAGGTGTCAAAAAAATGGAACTGTTCTTGTTGATTGTACTCCTCAGCTTTTTAAAATCCTCTTTGAGTCTGAACTAGAAAAAATATTACATCGACCATTTGAGCGCAGAGTTATTTTTATAAAATCATGGAATGAGTGGGCAGAAGGAAATTATTTAGAACCAGACCAAGTTTATGGTAAGCAATATCTAGATGTTATGAGAGAAATTTTGCACTCACCTACTGGAATATAGCTCTGAATATGAAAAATGTTGATTATTATCCATATTTGGTATCAGTCATCATGCCGATGTTTAATGTCGAGCAATATATTGCGGAATCAGTGCAATCTATACTGAACCAGACATTTTACCGTTTAGAATTGATCATCATTGATGACGGATCAACTGACACATCCGCAGAAATAGTGAGCAAGTTTTGTGTTCAAGACAAAAGAATCCTGTTTATCCAGCAAGAGAATCAAGGGCAGGGCGCTGCAAGAAATTTTGGCTTAAGTCAGGCCACTGGAAAGTACATTTATTTTATGGACAGCGATGATCGTCTTGAGCCAACTGCTCTGGAAATATTAGTAACCTATGCCGAAAAAATGCAGCTTG
>SLST01000243.1 GCA_007130265.1 Spirochaetales bacterium | reverse complement strand
GTCGGAGTTCGCTGCGGCGAGCGCGACCTGGTCCTCAAGATCAGCCCTCGCCCACGAGACGCGCGGATCATCCGTGAGTATCGAGTGCTCGGGGAGTTTGCTTCGCGCACCGATCTCCTGGTCCCGACGCCGCTTTACCTCGACGAACAGAGCGAGCTGCTTCCGGGAACGACCCTCGTCATGACCCGGCTGCCCGGGGCAGTAATGCACGAGTGTTTCGGGTTGCTCAACTACGGAGCACGCCGACACATCACCGACCAGATCGCCGAGGATCTCGCGCACCTCCACCGAATTCGGGTACCCGGGTTTGGGGGCGTGGAGCTCCCGGAGTCCGAACGGTTCGACGACTGGCCCGACTTCTGGCTGCCGAGGTTCGATCAGGCGATCGACGAGGCGGCCGCAAGCGGCAGCGTGCCGGCGCGCCTGGTTGCCGGCGCGTACGAGGTTCGTCCGCGCCTGCGGCCTCTGCTCCAGGTAGGAGGCACTGCAACGATGACTCACTACGACGTCTGGAGCGGGAACGTGATGATCGACGTCGAAGCGAATCCGCCACGAGTGTCCGGCTACATCGACATTCCCGGCTTTTACGCGGACGCCGCGCGCGAGCTCTCCTTCGCCATGCTATTCGGCGTCGCGAACCGGCGGTTCTTCGAGACGTATCTTCGGCATCACGAGCTCGACGAGGCGTTCGAGCTGCGAGCGAATATCTACAACCTCAAGATGAACATCAAGCACGTGCAGATGTATCCCGGCCAGCGAGTCTATCAGCAGGGAGCCGCGGAGAATCTGGACTTCATCCGCGCGCGCGGGTAGGCTACGGACATGAGTCTGACAATCCGAACCTTCACCGAGATCGACCGGAACGCGGTGGTACGCCTGTGGACCGAGTGCGGGCTCGTGTATCCGCAGAATGATCCGCACCGCGATATAGACCGCAAGACCGCGCACGGACTCGAGTACTTCCTCGTTGCGATCCTCGACCGGTCGATCGTCGGAAGCGTCATGGGAGGCTACGAGGGACACCGCGGTTGGGTCAACTACCTCGCCGTCGCGCCCCAACACCAACGAAACGGGATCGCGCGGGAACTGATGGACGAGCTCGAACGCAGACTCCGGCGCGTCGGATGTGCGAAGATCAACCTCCAGATCAGGTCGAACAACACGAGTGTGATGGAGTTCTACCGGCGAATCGGATTCGTGCAGGACGAGGTGATCTGCATGGGCCGACGACTGATCGACGATCGCGGTGGCGATCGGCCCGACGCCCGACTCGAGGCAGCCGAAGACGCGACCGCAGAGGCGCTGCGCGGGTGATCGAGAAAGCCGAGCGTCGGCTCCCCCGCTAGAAAGCCATGCGAGCCCAGTCGGGCTGAGGGTCCGGTTCGAGCCCCAGCTTCTCCCGGGCGCCCGCCACGTAGTAGCGGTAGAGGTCTATAGGCGTTCCGTTCGGGATGCGGTGGTCGAGCCCGAAGACGACCCCGCCCTCACGCATGATCGGCTGCGTCTTGTAGTCCAGCTCCGCGTCGATCGCCTCGCGGGATGTCCGCGGAGCGAATTTGTCGATGCCACCGACGAGCTTGAGCCGGTCGCCGTACTGCTTTCGCATGGCAACGATATCCATCCCCGCGGCCGGCTCGTTTGGCAGAACCGAGTTGATCCCCGCATCCAACAGGGAGTCCACGATGGGGTTGATGTTTCCGTCTGAGTCGAGCTGAAAAATCTCCGCCGTGCGTTCGACCTCGTCCCACGCCGCACGGTAGTACGGCCCGATGAACTCGTCGATGATGTTTGGCCCCACAAGCGGTCCGCTCTTGCCGGCGTAGTCCTCGTGGACGCTCAGCTGATCAACCGCGACCTCCGCCATGACCGTTGAGAGCACCCGCCGGTTGAGCTCGGTAAACGTTTCCAGCATATCACGCACGAGATCGGGTTGGCTGTAGAAGGAAACGCAGGCCTCTTCGTCGCCCATGAGCTCCCGGATCTCGTCGTAACCACCCACGATATGTGCGACGATAAGCGAGTCGGTCGCTCTTGCCTCGCGGGCGCGCTCCGCCCAGCCGTTCGTGAAGCGAGCTTCGTCGAACGAGTAGCGTGGCTTGATCCGCGCCCAGTCGGCTTCGCTCTTCACCGGGAAATCGAGCGGGAGCGGTATCGTTGCCCGCCCCTTGGGTAGCTTAACGCGGCGCCCCATGCGGTCGCGGACGATGAGGCTCTCGTCGGTATCCTCGAGCACGACTTCCTCATCGGCGGGCCAGTAGCCGGAAGCCACCTGGATACCCGAACGCCGCACGTGATCGAAGCCGAAAGCGGTCATCGCGATCTCGTCTTCGCTCGCGCCCTGGATACGCCACTCCTCATCGAGCCCGACGAGAGGTCCGAAGAGCTCGACGAAGAGCATGCGGTCCACTTTCCGGCCGCTCATGTAGTCAAGATAGGCGTCGCGCAGCCATTCCATTAATCGCTCCTTTCCCTTCGATCGGTCACCCCGGCCGGCCGGAGCACTAGGTATCAGCAGGAGACATCTTTGCCTTCTTCGCCGAAGATGGCAAGCCGGTACTCCTGTGCGACTCGCTCGACCGATCTTCCGACGTAGTGGTACTGGAGCGCCCATCGGTGCTGATCGGTACGGTTGGTGGGGGTCCCGTGCGGAATCTTCGCGTCGAAGATCACGAGGTCTCCGGCCTGCATGGGAAGCGAAACGGGTCGAGCGCCGGCCATCTCGGTGTCGCAGATCTGCCAGTCACGGCGCTGAAAGTGCACGATCGGACCCCTGGCGTGACCGCCGCGCAGCATGAACATCGCCCCGTTCTCTTCGGTCACTTCACCGAGCGCAATCCAAACGCCGCAGACGCGCGCCTCAATGGGCAGGTCGAAGTAGGCGTGATCCTGATGCCACGGTTTCTCGCGTCCGCGCGGCGGCTTCACGAGCGCCATACTCTGCACGAGCCGGGTGGGCTCTCCGGCGAGGCTCTCCACGGCCGCCCGCAGCGGCTGATAGTTCGCCACCGCCCTGAGAGCCGCGTGCGTCTTCGTGAACCCCATGAACTTCCGCACATGAGCCGCCCGCGTCTCCGGGGCGATGAGTGCCATCGCCGCGATTCGTGACTCTTCGTCACTCTCGTCTGCGGCGCCGCCAAGCGCCTGCTCGAGAGTCTGCCGGAACGCGCCCTCGTAGGTGACGTTCGAGCAGTCGGCATCCTCCGACCGTGCCATCGACTGCAGCTCGTCGAGCGCGGCGCTCCAGAGCTCGCGCGGAATCGCGCCCCTCACCACGACGAAGCCTTCGCGATCGTACCGTGCCCCGGCATCCGAACCCCACTGCTCCCACCCCGATACTGCATCGGGTGCGCCGTAACTGCGATAGAGTTCAGGAGCGTGGTCCGGAACGGGCTTCTCAAAGCCGACATGAGATACCATTGAGTAACCTCCGCCAACAAAAATGCCTCCGGGCGGTCGGCGGCTCCCATGGACACGATGAATCGTTGCATGTAAAAATCGAACATGGAGTTGGCGGTCAACAGCGCGGCGAGGTTCCATTGCGCGAGCGACTGGAGCTGGGATACAGTGCAGACGCCCATGCCGGACCGCGACCTTTGGGCCGTCCTCGCCGGACGCGGAATGCTGCGGTGCCTTCCCGCCGACGCCGGAGCAGGCGGCCGGGACGGAGGACGCACCTACCCACTCGGTCGCGGCGACGTGTTCGTTCTCGATGGCGCCTCGCGCATCGTAGCCGAACACGATTCGGATGACCCGCTGACGGTCGTTGCCGTTCACTTCGAAGGCGGGGGTACGCTGCCGTTTCACGTGCGGGTCGCACCAATGGAGTTTCTCGCCGGAATCCTCGACCGCGTGCTTCGTTGTCGCCTGCAGGGGGACGACGCGGCGGCGCTGCGGTGGCTACAGGCGGCGCTCGATGAGATAGGCGCGAGCGCCGGACAGGCAGCGACCTCGGGGCTCGATCCGACGCACGAGACAATCGGGCGGCTCGCCGATCAGATCCGGGAGCGTCCGGGTGACGACTGGCGCGTCGGCCTGCTCGCCGACCGCGCACATCGATCCTCTCAGCACTTCGCGCGCGTGTTCCGGAGCCTGACCGGGAAGTCCCCAAAGGAGTACGTGCTGGAGGCGAGAATCGAGGCAGCGCGGGCGTACCTTCGCGGCTCGTCGCTGCCGGTCAAGCGAATCGCCGCCGAGCTCGGCTTCCATGACGAGTTCCACTTCTCGCGGCAGTTCAGCCGGCGGGTCGGGGTGAGCCCGACGAGGTACCGAATGGAGAACCGGCCGGTCACTCCATGAGCCAGCCGCGAACACCGGTCTCGTTGCCGGCAGAGTCGACAAGCCCGAAATGTCCTTTGTAGTCCCAGTTCGCCCAGTCTATTCCGAGCTCGCGAAAGGTGAGCGCGACGTCACGATACCAGGCCTCGCGGATGTCGGGCGGAGTGTGCTCGTAGCAGCCGAACTCGCCGCAATAGAGCGGACGCCCGGCCTCGCGGGCGATCTTCAGCGGAATCGACATATCCGCGACCATCACATCGCGGCTGAACGCCCGGTTCTCCGCTTCCATCCCGGCATCTCGCAAGCGCTCGATCGCGATGTGCTGTGATTCCGGGATGGGGCGCCCCGGATACCGGATCGGCCCGGAGTACGATCCGCCGGCGCGCCACCACTTCGCAGTGTAGTGGGTGATGAACATCGGGTTGTAGTAGTGAAACGTGAGGATCAGACGATCATCCTCGGGAATCTCGAGCTCGGGAAAGGTCTGATACTGGTTGAAGCGGTTGGACCCTACTACGATCGTGCGCTGTGGCTCCAGCGCTCGCACCCGATCGAAAGGCGCCCGCCATGTCCGGTTCCACGCGGCCGCATCGGGCGCCACCGCCTCGTTGAGCAATTCGTACGCCAGGAGATCCGTCGAGTAGTGGCCGAGAAGCGCTGACAGGTCCTCCCAGAGTTCAACGAAACGGTCGCGCTCGGCCGGATCGGCGAAGAGGGCAGGGACGCCTTCGTCATTGAAGTAGTGGCTGCGGATGATATGCAGGTCGACGACGACTCGTAGTCCGAACCGTTCACACCATCCTACGGCCGCAGTAAGCAGCTCGCACGCCTCCGGCTGCGTGTCGCCTTCGGGACCCCAGAGCTGTTCCTCGTCGACCGGGAGACGGATGTGATCGAGTCCCCAGCCGGCGATGCGCTCGACGTCCCGGGAGGTAAACCATTGTCGCCGCTGCTCCCCGCGTGCAGGACTCTGGCTCAGCCAGTGCGAAATGTTCGTGCCACGGTGAATCTCGAACGACATAGACGCCTCTCCCAGGGAAAAGGTCAGTGTACCACAGGGCATCTCCCATGGGGAGGGTTGAACGAAAAGTGGTGTTCTGCGGCATGAAGTCGTGGTACGCTGGAAGCACGGAGTCAATGGGAGTTCAATGAGCATGGAACGCCGACTCGAAGTGAATAGGCACTGGTGTAAGGGCTGTCGAATCTGCGTTGCCTTCTGCCCGAAGGACGTCCTCGAGCTCGATCGCGAAGGGAAGGTCGTTGTGGCGCGGCCGGACGACTGCATCTGGTGTGGCGACTGCGAGATCCGCTGTCCCGATCTCGCCATCGCAATCGTCGAAGAGGCGGCATCGTGACGCAGAAGAGATCCGGGAGGATTGAGTTTCTGCAGGGCAACGAGGTCTGCGCTGAGGCGGCCATCTACGCCGGAATGCGTTTCTACGCCGGGTACCCGATCACGCCGTCAACGGAGGTCGCCGAACGCCTGGCGCTGCGTCTGCCGGAGGTGGGAGGGACCTGCCTTCAGATGGAGGACGAGATCGGCTCGTTGTGCTCGGTCATCGGCGCGTCGCTCACCGGGCTGAAGGGGATGACGGCCACCAGCGGTCCAGGCTATTCGCTGATGCAGGAAGCGGTTGGGTACGCGATCATGGCTGAGGTACCGTTGGTGATCGTGGACGTACAGCGCGGCGGTCCGTCTACCGGTCTACCTACCCACGCGAGCCAGGGCGATGTGATGCAGGTTCGGTGGGGTACTCACGGAGACCATGCGATCGTCTGCCTCAGCGCGAGCACCCATCAGGATCTCTTCGAAACCATGATCCGGGCGTTCAACGCCTCCGAGACGTTCCGGACACCCGTGGTCGTGCTGATCGACGAGATCGTCGGGCACATGCGTGAGCCGGTTCGAATCCCTGATGCAGGAGAGTACGATCTGACCGAACGCCTGCTGACGAGCGTGCCTCGGGATGTCGACTATCATCCCTACTTCCCTCGCGAGGACGGACGCCTGCCCATGTCACACTTCGGGGGTGAGCATCGCTACAACGTCACCGGCCTCTATCACGATATGTGGGGGTTTCCGAGCGACAACCCGCAGGTCACCAACGACCTCATTCATCACCTCATGAACAAGCTCGAGAACCGCAAGCGCGACCTTACCTTCACGAAGGAATGGAACACCGAGGATGCGGAGATCATGCTCATCTCCTACGGTGCGAGTGCGAGAAGCGCCCGGCACATCATGGAGGACCGGCGCGCTGTTGGCATGCGGATGGGCCTGATCGAGCTACAGACACTCTGGCCATTCCCCGGAGAGCTGGTTCGTGAGCGGTGTCGCGGGGCGAGTTACGTGGTCGTGGTTGAGATGAACATGGGCCAGATCGTCCACGAGGTGAAGGCCGCGGTGGAGATGCCCGAACGCGTGTTCCTGGCGAATAGGGTTGACGGGGAGATGATCACACCGGCTGATATCAAGCACCTCGTGCGGGTGATCCAGGGAAAGGGTATATAGATGGCGACGACGGACTATCTGAGAAAGCGCTTCATGCCGCATATCTGGTGTCCCGGGTGCGGACACGGCATCGTGTTGAACAGCCTTCTGCGCGCCATTGAGAAGCTTGGGCTCGAGAAGAACGACATCGTGATGATCTCCGGAATCGGGTGCTCGGCCCGAATGCAGGGGTATGTCGACTTCCACACGATGCACACACTTCATGGGCGGGCGCTTGCGTTCGCCACCGGCACGAAGATGGCCTGGCCGCTGCTGAAGGTGATAGTGCCGATGGGCGACGGAGACGCCCTCGCGATCGGGGGCAACCATTTCATCCACGCCGCCCGGCGCAACATCGACGTGACGGCGGTTATCATGAACAACTCGATTTACGGGATGACCGGCGGTCAACACTCGCCGCTCACCGAGTGCGGCGATCACGCGACCACGGCGCCGTATGGAACGGTCGACCCGCCGTTCGATGTCGTTCAGCTTGCCGGCGCCGCCGGTGCCTCGTTTGTCGCGAGAACGACCACCTATCACGCCCGTGAGATGACTCGCCTGCTCGCTGCCGCCATAGAGCATAAAGGGTTCTCGGTCGTAGAAGTACTCTCGCAGTGCCCCACGTACTACGGGCGAAGGAACGACGCTGGAGATGCAGTAGCAATGATGGAAGGTTTTCGTGACCGGACGGTGAAGGTTACCCCGGATCAGACCGCGCCGGACGGGCTATCCGGGTGGACTGATGCGACTCATGCACCGGTTCCGATCGGGCTCTTCCGCAGGGAAGAGCGGCCCGAGTACTGCGAGGCGTATCGAACCGGGGTGATAGAACGGGCGATGCAGCAGGCCGCGAGCGCCGCACGGGAAGAATCGCCATGATCCAGCGATTCCTCTTCTCTGGGACTGGAGGCCAGGGCGTCATCACCGCAGCCCGGGTTTTTGCGGAGGCCGCGGTTTTTGGCGAGGAGCTCAATGCGGTGCAGACCCAGGTATACGGTCCGGAAGCCAGGGGCGGCTCTGCACGAAGCGATGTCATCATCGCGGACTCCGAGATATGGTTCCCCAAGGTGCTCGAGCCGAACGTGCTGGTCTGCCTGAGCCAGTTTGCCTATGACCGGTTTTCGTCACTGGTCCGCCCGGGAGGCGTGGCAATCACCGATCCGTTCTACGTGAAGCGTTGGCAGCACGCGAATTCCCGGGCGCTGGAGCTGCCGTTTCATGAAACGATGGTAGCACTGGACGGCGGCGACGACCTGTCCGTCCGCGGCCTCAACATGTGTCTGCTCGGGGCTCTGTGCCGTCTCATTCCAATCGTATCTCTCGAGTCGCTGAAGAACACCGTCAGCCGTCGATTTCCGGCGCGTTTCCGTGAGAGTAATCTTCGCGCGCTGGAAGCCGGAACGGCACTGGCACGCGAAAGGGTATTGACGTTCTGAGCTCAGGCACGGTCATTCGGCATCCGCGCGAGTGACTCCGAGTGTTTCGGCGGAATCCTGGGCCTCAGCGATCGTACACGAGCGGCCGCAGTCCTATGAGTCCTGTGCGATGAGCAGGCTCCGTGGATCGAGCTGCAAGTGCAGATCCTCGGCCACGTACCGGTCGTGATCTTTGCAGAGGCTCAGCTTGACGCAATCAGACTCCGCGTGCAGCGTGATGAGAACGGAAATGGAATCAATGTAGGAGCTGAGCAGGACCGGAACGCCGTTTTCGTCGGTACGCGGATCATCGCGATGGATACTCGCACTGAACCAGAAAGCCAGACCATGTTCCTCTGCGAAGCTCCGGATGCTGGCGAGTGTCTCCGGCGTGCCATGCTCAAAATCGTATCCGTCCACAACGATGAGATCAGCCGCGAACTCGCCGTCCTTCATCATCGTCTGGAGGCTCTTGATAAACTGTGCAACATCGATCTCGCTCTGCACGAAGTTCATGATGACGCGATGCTTGACCAGCT
Organism: Spirochaetales bacterium; assembly: GCA_007130265.1. Classification (GTDB taxonomy): domain Bacteria; phylum Spirochaetota; class Spirochaetia; order DSM-27196; family SLST01; genus SLST01. The sequence goes on along the minus strand of SLST01000243.1, from coordinate 2,810 downwards.
CATCGTGAACCTCCATCGCGTTATCGAGCTCACGTCGTTCGGCGATCTCCGCAAAAATGTCCTCATACCAGCTGACGATGTGATCGGTACGTTCGGCAAAGCTCGCGTGAATCACGTGCTTGTTCTGAAGTAGCTGATCGGTCGCAATGTGTACGAGACAAGCCGTCTTGCCTGTGCCCTTGCGGGCGGCGATTACGCCAATATGTCCCCTGCCAACCTCGCCGTGAATGCTCTTCTCGAGTATTCGCAGAGGACTCCTCTTGACCAGTTCGTTCTTCACCATCTCGATCTCTCTCCTAAGCCCGAACCGCGTCGGCTTTCCGCTCTTCCCGGTACCGCTCCACCAGTTCCTCTGCGATGCTCTTGGGCACGCGCCCGTACTTCAGGAACTCCATGCTGTACTCCGCCTTGCCCTGCGTCAAGCTGCGCAGAACCGTCGAGTAGCCGAACATCTCTGAGAGCGGCACTTCGGCTTCAACGACACTAAAGGCGCCTGTTTCGGTCGAGCTCAGGATGATTCCCCGCCGCTGGTTGATGCTCGCAAACGCGTTCCCCTGAAACTCGGTTGGCCCTTCGACGACGACCTTCATGATGGGCTCAAGGATTTCCGGCTTCGCGCGATTGTACGCCTCACGAAAGGCGCCCAGCCCCGCTGCCTGAAATGCCATGTCCGACGAATCGACCGGGTGAGTGCTCCCGTCGTTGACGACCGCTCGCACCCCAACGATGGGAAAACCGATGAGCCGCCCCTTCTCCATCGCGAGGCGGAACCCCTTGTCGACACTCGTGATGAACTCATTCGGGATCGCACCGCCGCGAATCTCGTCGACAAACTCGTAATCCTCCTCCGGGTGTGGCTCGAGGTACCCGGCTACACGACCAAACTGCCCGGAGCCGCCGGTCTGTTTCTTATGAGTGTAGTTGAAATCGGCCCGCTGCGTGATCGTCTCGCGGTACGCTACCTGCGGAGCGCCGGTCTCAACCTCCGCCTTGTACTCGCGGCGCATGCGCTCGACGTAGACGTCGAGATGAAGCTCGCCCATACCCTGGATGATGGTCTCCTGGCTCTCAGGGTCGACGTAGGTTCGGAACGTAGGGTCCTCTTTGCTGAACCGGTTGAGAGCCTTGGCCAGATTGTCGGACGAGGCCTTGTCCTTCGTGCGAATGGCCAGACTGATGACGGGATTCGGGACGAACATGCTCGTCATGGAGTAATCGAGCGAGGGATCGCAGAACGTATCCCCGGACGCACAGTCGATCCCGAACAGTGCCACGATGTCCCCGGCCGGCGCCTCGGAGATGTCCTCCATGTGATTCGCGTGCATGCGTATCAGTCGACCGACCTTGAACTTGCGTCGGCTGCGGGTGTTGAACAGCTCGTCGCCCTTCTTGACGGTACCCTGGTAGATCCGGATGTAGGTCAACTGACCATAGCTCGTGTCCTCGAGCTTGAACGCCAGGGCAACGGTCTTCGCCGCAGAACCGGATGACAGCTCTACCGGTTCTTCGCCCGCCTCAAGGTCAAGCGCGGTATTCGTGACCTGCGCGGGAGCCGGCAGATAGCGGGTCACGGCGTCGAGTAGCGTCTGCACACCCTTATTCTTGTACGCGCTCCCGACAAACACGGGGGTGAGCTCGCGTCGGAGCACACCGGTGCGCACCGCCTCGTGAACCTGATCGTGCGTCACCTCGCCCTCGAGGAAGGCCTCGGCGAGGTCGTCGCTGAACATACTCGCCGCGTCGATGAGCTGCTCGCGTGCCTGTTCGGCCTCATGGGACATGTGCGCCGGCACCTCCTCGTACCGCAGCTGCTCGCCGGCCGCACCGTCGAAGTAGACTGCCTGCATCGTCACGAGGTCCACAAGCCCCTCGAATTTCTCCTCCAGACCGATGGGCAGCTGCATCATCACGGCATTGTGACCAAGCTTCGCGCGCAGCTGCTCACACACCTTCCGCGGGTTGGCGCCGGTTCGATCGGCCTTGTTGATGAAGGCGAGAAACGGCACGTTATAGCGGCTCAGCTGCCGGTCTACCGTGATGCTCTGGCTCTGAACACCACCCACGGCGCAGAGCACGAGTACCGCCCCGTCGAGCACACGAAGGCTCCGTTCCACCTCGATCGTGAAGTCGACGTGGCCGGGCGTGTCGATGATGTTGATAGGATGGTTCTTCCAGGTCACATTGGTGGATGCGCTGGCGATCGTGATTCCGCGTTCGCGTTCGAGCTCCATGGAGTCCATGGTCGCGCCGACCCCGTCCCGCCCGCGCACCTCGTGGATCGCGTGGATCTTCTCGCAGTAGAAGAGGATCCGCTCGGTCAGCGTCGTCTTGCCCGAATCGATATGCGCGCTGATCCCGATGTTTCGCATTTTTTCGACGTCTATAGCCATATTTTCCTTCCGTTCACCAGTTCGTCATGAGTCGTTGCGCTGATCGATGGGTAAGTTGACTCGACGAGCCTTCAGGTGACCTTCCAGGTCGTGATCCTCAACCGGGAGCCACAATATAGTGTATAGAAGGTGCTACGGCAATACCAGTATCTTGCGCGCATCCGCGCCGCCGTCGGCGAGTATTCCGAGCATCCCCTCCACCTCATCAAGGCCGACGCGATGAGTCACGAGGTCCGCCACCGGGACCGCACCCGACGAGAGCAGCTCGACCGCCTCCATGGAATTGCGCACCGAGGTGAACGAACCGTGAATCGAAAGCCCCTTCCGGAAGACGGCAAAGGGGGCGAAGTCGATCCTTGCGTCCGCATCAGGGACGCCGAACCAGAGCACCTCTGCGCCCGGCCTCGCCGCCTCGAGGGT
>SLST01000063.1 GCA_007130265.1 Spirochaetales bacterium | reverse complement strand
TGCCGGCGTAGACGTCACCCTGCGAGGCGTCCTCGATCACCGCACCCACGCCGCCGAAGAGCACGTTCGCGAGCGACCGGTTCATCGCCCGGCACATGATCTGCGTGAGGATGATGCCGGAGGCGCCGACGAGCGATCCGGCGATGACCAAGATGGTGTTCGAGAGGACGAAACCGGTTGCCGCGGCGGCGATCCCCGAGTACGAGTTCAGCAGAGCGATGACGATGGGCATGTCCGCACCGCCGATCGGGATGACCAGAAAGATCCCGAGCACGCTCGCGATCGCGACGAGGATCCAGTAGTACGATACCTGCGACGGGTCGAGCACGATCAGAACGCCCACGAAGAGCGCCGCGGCGAGGACCAGGATCTTCACGATCTGCTCGCCCGGGTAGCGCACCGGCTTCTCGGTGACGATTCCCTGCAGCTTGCCGAAGGCGATCAGCGACCCGAAGAAGGTCACCGCCCCCACCAGCCCGGAGGCGACCGTCGCGATCGTCATCTGCAGCTCACCGGTCTCCGTTCCGCCCAGTCCGACGCCGAAGATCTGGATCAGCACCGATCCCGCCACGAGAATAGAGGCCGCGCCTCCGAATCCGTTGAAGAGCCCCACGAGTTGCGGCATCGCGGTCATCTGGATCGTAAGCGCGAGGGCCGCGCCGACGACCGAGCCCAGGGCGACGCCGGCCACGATCCAGATCCAGTCCATCACCTGCTGGTCGACAAGCGTCACGACGATCGCGAGGAGCATCCCGAGCGCACCGAGCAGGTTCCCGCGCACGGCGCTGCGCGGGTGTGAAAGCCCCTTGAGCCCGGCGATGAAGAGCACGGCCGACAGCAGGTAGGCCGCGTCAACCCAGTGGGCAGAGCCGCCGGCGAGCCCGGCGACGGTGATCGCATAGACGTTCGGGCTCAACGGGGGCCTCCCTTCTTGAACTTCTGCAGCATGCGGTGGGTGACGAGGAAGCCTCCCACCACGTTGATCGACGCGAACACGAGCGCGACGCTCCCGAGCACGGTAGTCAGCAGTCCGGCGCCGCTCGACGCGGCGACGATCGCCCCGATGATCGTGATCCCGGATATCGCATTCGAGCCGGACATCAGCGGCGTATGCAGGATGGGCGGAACCTTGGTGATCACCTCGAAGCCGACGAAGACGGCCAGCACGAAAATCGTCAGGATACTCAGAAAACTCACGGTCAACCTCCCAGCCGTCCGCGGATCTCCGCGTTCGGTATTTCGCCGTCCCTGGTGACCAGGGTTGCTGCCACGATCTCATCGTCGGTGTCCACGGTCAGCTCTCCGTCCTTGACCATCGCGAGCAGGAAGGTAGTGACGTTCTTCGAGTAGAGCTGGCTTGCGTTGTATGCGAGGGCCGACGCGGTGTCCGTCGGGCCAAGAATCGTCACGCCGTGCCTGACGACCCGCCGGCCTGGTTCGGAGAGCTCACAGTTTCCACCGCGTTCGGTCGCGAGGTCGACGATCACCGAGCCCGGCTGCATCCGCGCGACCATCTCCCCGGTCACGAGAACCGGGCTCGGCTTCCCGGGAATCGCGGCGGTCGTGATCACGAGGTCGCTCTCCGCCACGACGTCGCCCATGAGCTCGCGCTGTCGCCGGTAGAAGGTCTCGTCCATCTCCTTCGCGTAGCCGCCCTGCCCTTCTGCGGTCTCGAGCTCCATCTCGACGAACTTTGCTCCAAGGCTCAGAACCTGCTCCTTGACGGCGGGCCGCACGTCGTACGCGCTGACCACCGCCCCAAGGCGCCGGACGGTCGCGATCGCCTGGAGCCCGGCGACACCCACCCCGACGACGAAGCCCCGCGCCGGGACGATCGTGCCGGCAGCGGTCATCATCATGGGGAACATCTTGGGCAACGCCTCCGCGGCGAGGATTGCCGCGCGGTACCCGGCGAGGCTCGCCATGGAGGAGAGCGCGTCCATGCTCTGCGCTCGGGTTATGCGCGGGATGAGCTCCATGCTGAACGCGGAAACGCGGTGTTTGCGGTAGGCGGTAAACGAGGCGTGCGGCTCCCAGGGCTCGAGGAAGCCGATGATCGTCTGGCCGTCGCGGCCCGGTCCGGGATCGGTGTCGCCCGCCGCGGCGGCCGAACGGACGGTCAGAAGGATGTCCGCCTCGCTGCGCGCGTTCTCGACGAGAGAAGCGCCCTTCGCCTCGTACTCCGCGTCGGCATGGCCGGACTCCTCTCCGGCGCCTCGCTCGACCATCACGTCGAGACCGGCCCTGGTGAGCGACGGCACATGCGCCGGGATGAGCGCCACACGCCGCTCGGCAGGATGGTGTTCCTTGGGTACGCCAACGTTCATAGGGACCCCTTCTCCGTTTCGGCCTAACATAACCACCCTCGGGTCGACCTGCAAGGAATTTGCACGCCGCGGGCGAAGGATGTATGCTACACCCTTCATGTCACCTCGACTCTCGCCCCACCGAGCCGGAACCAGGGGGGCTACCGTTGCCGAAGACCCACAGACCAACCGCGAGCTCTATCGCGGTCTCGTCACGCTCGCAGTCCCGATCATGCTCAACAACCTCCTGCAGATGCTCTACAACCTCGTGGATGCGTGGTTCCTCGGCAGGATCAGCGCTTCGGCGGTCGCCGCTCCTACGATATCGTTCACCCTGATCTTCTTCCTCGTCGTCTTCGGTCTCGCTTTCTCGATGGCCGGAACGACCCTCATCGCGCAGTCCAAAGGGAAGGGTGACATGGCCCGCGCCAACTTCTACGCCGGGCAAACCACCACGGTTCTGATGGCGATGGCCATCGTAATCTCGGCGGTGGGGCTCGCGGCCACCCCGTGGATGCTCCGAGTCATGCAGGTGCCGCCGGAGGCGCTCGAGTACACGCGACAGTACATGACGATCATTTTCGCGGGGATGCCCTTCATGTTCGTGAGCTTCCTCCTGCGCGCGGTGCTCCAGGGCGTGGGCGACAGCATG
>SLST01000178.1 GCA_007130265.1 Spirochaetales bacterium | reverse complement strand
CGATCCATCCTACCGGACGGCGCGCGGGGCGTCGAGAGCCGGGCGGCATCCTGCGCGCCCCTTCCCGGTATCGGGCAAACCTGCGATACTGGTGTCGGCCAGTGGTCGATACCTCAGCCTGATCGCCGAAGGATTCCATCATGATAGTGTCCCGCCTCGAGAGTGCGCTCTTCGCACTCAAGCAGCTTGCCGACCAGGTGAGTCTCAGACTTCCGCTCGAGAACCTGCGCGAGCAGATCGGAAGGCTCAGCTCGACGCAGCCGTCGTGGCCACCGCTACGGATCGGCAACCGGATCGCAACCGTTCCGGTTGTTCAGGGAGGGATGGGGGTGGGAATATCGCTCTCGGGGCTCGCGTCGGCCGTTGCCAATGCGGGTGGCGTGGGTGTTATTGCGGCGAATGCAGTCGGTCTCATCGAGAAGGACTATTTCAAGGACGGGCGCGCGGCTAACCTGCGCGCGTTGCGGCGTGAGATCCGTGAGGCCCGAAAGAAGAGTGACGGGGTCATTGGCGTGAACATCATGGTGGCGGTGAACGACTTCCACGAGCTCCTCGATGTTGCCATTGAAGAGCGCGTCGATCTCGTGCTCATGGGCGCCGGACTCCCGGTCAAGAACATCCCCGTTCAGCGCATGCGCGAAGCCGGAGTGTCGCCCGTGCCGATCGTGAGCTCGCCCCGGGCGGTAGACCTGATCTTTCGCATGTGGAAGAAGCTTTACAACGATGTGCCGGACGCCGTGGTGTGTGAAGGACCCAAGGCCGGCGGGCACCTCGGCTTCTCGGAAGAGCAGATAGACGATCCGGAGTTTGCGCTCGAGAACCTGCTTCCTCCGATTGTCGAGGTCCTGCAGCCGTTTGAGGAGGAGCTCGGGCGCAGGATCCCGGTTATCGCGGCCGGCGGGATCTACGACGGCGGTGACGTCTACGAGGTGCTCGAGCTCGGCGCAAGCGGTGTGCAGATGGGCACGCGGTTCGTCGCAACCCACGAGTGCGACGCCGCCCCTGAGTTCAAGCAGGCGTATCTCGATTGCGCGGAGGAGCAGATCGGCATCATCCAGAGCCCGGTCGGAATGCCTGGACGCGCGATTCGCAACGAGTTCATCGCTCGTACCGAAGAGGGCTGGGGCCCGCGCTTCCGCTGCGCCTGGCAGTGTCTTGCAAGCTGCAAGGCGGAAGACGCTCGCTACTGCATCTCGCTTGCCCTCAACAGTGCCCGAAAGGGGAAGCTCGACCGGGGTTTTGTCTTTGCGGGTTCCAACGCCTCCAGGGTTGCGGAGATCGTGCCGGTTTCCTCGCTCGTCAACGAGCTTGCCGAAGGGTTCGTGGCACGAGCCCGGGAGTCCGTCCTGCTCGGGGTGGACGCGGTTGCCGCGTCGGTGCGTGAGGCCCGCGACTCCGGAGTGGCGCTGGTACAGAAGCGATACGAGGAGCTCGTTGCCCGGATCACCGATCTGCGAGCGGCTCTGCACGAAGCGGTTCTCGGAATGGACCTGCGATAGTCGTCCGCGGCAAGGTCTCTGCCGCGGAAGTCCATAGCGGAGCCTATCGCTCTACGCTGAGGAACGTCATCATTCCCGCTTCCAGGTGCTCCGGTATGTGACAATGGAGCATCCACTCGCCCGGCTCGGTGACCTCGACCATGATAGCGACGGTTGCACCGGCCGGAACCAGGACCGTATCCTTCCAGACCGGGTTGTCGTTCGGTCGGCCGTCGACGGAGAGCACGACGAACCGCTGGCCATGAAGGTGGATCGGATGGTGCATCGGATGGGCCGAATCATCGCGATTGATGAGCCTGATCGTGACCGTATCGCCGACGCGAACGGTCATCCGAATCTCCTCATTCTCCAGGTGCGTCGCCGTGTCACGCAGAACCCACCTGAGCGACCGGCTCGTGCTGGCAGCGTTCATTATCGGCATCCCGTCTTCCCACTCGATACCCGCGGGGAACTCATCGCTCGCTGTTGCGCCGTGATGCATCGCGCCGTGGCCGGCGGTCCCGCCCATCGGTCCGGTCATCGACCGCCTCGGTGCCATCATTCCGTGGCCCATGTGCCCCATCACCAGGTCCATCTCGAGCGAGTAGTCGGGCTCGCGCGTGAGAGCCCGCCGCATTACCGCGTCGGGAACCGAATCGCCGGCTGCGTCGGCGACGCGTCGGTCATCAGAGTTCGTGCGCGACCGATTGGGCAGCACGCGGACGCTTGCCAGCTCAGCCGATCCTTCGGGAGAACGGTGCACGACCGGAACCGAACCCGCACCGGAGAACAGAACGTCGACTACGTAGCGCTCCGCCGGAGCGACAAGGACGGAGTCCGTTGGGTACGGTCGCGCGAACGGGCCGAGATCCCCGGCGACGACCGTCATGGAGTGCCCGGGCAACGAGAGGTTGTACGGTCGGGCGCTCGCAGCGTTGAGGATGTAGAAACGGACGAGCTCCCCCTGCCGGGCCTCCAGTTCCATCCGTTCCCGCCCGTTCACGACGATCAGACCGCCGAACCGCCCCATCAGGGCGTGACTGGCGGAATCCCGGCCGTGCGGCACGACCCGGTTGCCGTCGGTCAACAGGTCGTTCACAACCAGAACGACCTCGCGATCGACCTCGGGAACGCGTACAGGGTCTTCAACGAGGATCACCCCGTACAGCCCCAAGTCCTGCTGCCGGTCCTCGCGAACGTGTGGATGGTACCAGAAGACTCCCGGATCCTTGAAGGTAAGCCGGTACTCGAACTCACCGCCGGAGGGGATCGGCTCCTGAGAGACGCCGGGAACCCCGTCAAACCGTATGTCGTGGCGCAGACCGTGCCAGTGAACCGTCGTCGGCTCATCGAGCTCGTTGCGGAATCGGACGGTGATCGTCGAACCGACGCTCACACGAAGCGTGGGCCCCGGCACGCCTCCGTTGTACGCCATTCCGTTGAACTCAACTGACCCGATCCGCTGTCGCAGCGGCGCAGCGCTCAGGT
>SLST01000195.1 GCA_007130265.1 Spirochaetales bacterium | reverse complement strand
CAGGCCAGCCAGGATTCGAACCTGGAACATTCGGTTTTGGAGACCGACGCTCTACCAATTGGAGCTACTGGCCTAAGGATACTACTTGACCTTTGTCTCGCGGTGCAGGGTGTGCTTGCGATCGTGCGAGCAGTACTTCTTCAGCTCGAGCTTGCCCTGTGTATTGCGCCTGTTCTTTTTCGTCGTGTAGTTACGCCGATCGCACTCGGTGCACTGCAGTGCAATCAACTCCACCGCTCCCTTTTTTGCCTTTGCCATACCCGCCCCTCTTCATCTCTGTAGAAAACCGCACCTTAGCCTAAAGCCGACTCAGAAAAAAGTCAAGGCAGGCGGTCGTGGGTACACTTCTTGCAACAGCCTCGCCACGAGTAGCCGATGCAGAGAGCCCCCGATCGGATTTGAACCGATGACCCCATCCTTACCATGGATGTGCTCTGCCAACTGAGCTACAGGGGCAAGTAGCGGGAAAGGTACCAACTGACATGTGGGTAGTCAAGTAAAGGGAGCCTGTGGCACGGCCTGTGGCACGGCCTGTGGCACGGCCTGCGGATCAGGCGAACTCGCGTCTCAGCCGCTCGGCCCAGCCGTGCAGACGCTCATCGGTGCAACCGCTCTGGCTGTCCTCATCCACGGCGAGTCCGAGAAACCGTCCGTTGCGCACCGCGCGCGACTTCTCGTACGTGTACCCCTCTGCAGGGGTGAGGCCGACGATCAGCCCTCCCTGCCGCTCGACCTTGTCCGCGAGAATCGCCATCGCATCGGCAAACGCATCCGGATAGTGCTCCTGGTCACCGAGCCCGAGGATGGCGACCCTCTTACCGGCGAAATCCATCTCGTCGAGATTCGGAAGGAAAACCTCCCAGTCATCCTGGAGATCGCCGGCTCCCCAGGTCGATGTGGCAAACACGAGCTTGTCGTACCGGCCAATCGTCTCCGCATCGACCTCAGATATGTCATGCAGATTGCCTCCGAGCATCTCGTGAAGCTTCACGGCAACATCCTTCGTGTTGCCGGTGGAGGATCCGTAGACTATTCCGATGGGCATCACATGCTCCATTGCTGCGCCTCCTTTCGTGCCGGGCACGGCTTCCCAAGCGACAACTCCCTGCCGTTTTTGGAGAAGGTAGCTTCAACGGGCGAGAACGGCAATCGTCGTGCCGCCCACCTGGAAGCGACCGCTTTTCAGGCGGCGAGATCGGTATTATGATGGCAGAACGCAACAAAGAGGAGCGACAGATGGCTGACAGTACACTCAAGATGAACGCACCGACGAATCGTCTCCGGGGGACTCTCCCGAAGATCGGCATCCGACCAACCATCGATGGACGTCTGGGAGGGGTTCGCGAGAGCCTCGAGGACCAGACGATGCGCATGGCGCAGAGCGCCAAGGACTTCCTGGAGGCGAACCTCCGGCATACGAACGGGCTCCCGGTCGAGGTCGTCATCGCGGACACAACGATCGGCGGCGTCGCCGAGGCTGCCGCCTGCCAGGAGAAGTTCGAGCGCGAAGGGGTTGGTGTGTCGATCACAGTGACCCCGTGCTGGTGCTACGGGTCGGAGACGATGGACATGACGCCGAGCATCCCGAAGGCCGTCTGGGGGTTCAACGGAACCGAACGCCCCGGAGCGGTCTACCTTGCGGCGGTACTCGCCGGACACGCGCAGAAGGGTATGCCGGCATTCGGCATCTACGGCAAGGATGTCCAGGATGCCGACGATGAGTCGATCCCCGAAGACGTTCAGGAGAAGCTTCTGCGGTTCGCACGGGCCGGACTCGCGGTCGCGACGATGCGCGGCAAGAGCTACCTCTCGATGGGCGGCGTCTCCATGGGTATCGCCGGCTGCTACGTGACGGAGCCGTTCTACAAGCAGTACCTGGGCATGCGCAACGAATACGTCGATATGAGCGAGTTTATCCGCCGAATGAACGGGGGAATATACGACAAGGACGAGTTCAGGCAGGCGCTCGATTGGGTGAAGAGGAACTGTCCGGAGGGACCCGATCCGAACGAACAGGACCAGCAGCGCAGTCGCGAGCAGAAGGACGCGGACTGGGAGAGCGTCGTCAAGATGACGCTGATCGCGCGCGACCTGATGGTGGGCAACCCGCGACTCGCAGAGATGGGATATGGTGAGGAGGCGAACGGGCACAACGCCATCTCGGCCGGCTTCCAGGGGCAGCGGCAGTGGACCGATTTCATGCCGAATGGCGACTTCATGGAGGCGATCCTCAACACGAGCTTCGACTGGAATGGGATCCGGGAAGCATACGTCGTCGCGACCGAGAACGACAATCTCAACGCGACGAGCATGCTCTTCGGGCACCTGCTCACCGGCACCGCGCAGGTCTTCGCCGACGTTCGCACGTACTGGAGCCCGGAGGCGGTCGAGCGCGTGACCGGCAGCAAACTCACGGGTGCGGCGGAGAACGGCCTCATCCACCTTATCAACTCCGGACCGGCGTCTCTCGACGGTACCGGAGAGCAGCAGATCGACGGTAAGCCTGCGATGAAGCCGTTCTGGGACATCTCCGCTGAGGAGGCGGCAAAGTGCCTCGACGCGACGGTCTGGTGCCCGGGTGATGCCGGTTACTTCCGCGGCGGGGGCTACTCGACCCGCTACTCGACCCGCGGAGGCATGCCGGTAACGATGAGCCGGCTCAACATCATCGACGGCCTCGGACCGGCCCTCCAGATCGCCGAAGGGTGGACGGTAGAGCTGCCGAAGGAAGTTCACGACATCCTCGACCAGCGGACGAACTTCACCTGGCCGACGACCTGGTTTGTGCCGCGTCTTGCGGACAACCCCCGCTTCCGCGACGTGTACAGCGTCATGGCAAACTGGGGCGCGAATCACGGCGCGATCGGGTACGGTCACTTCGGGGCCGACCTCATCTCGCTCGCCTCGATGCTTCGCATCCCGGTGTACATGCACAACGTCCCGGAACCGCAGATCTACCGGCCGCACGCCT
>SLST01000086.1 GCA_007130265.1 Spirochaetales bacterium | reverse complement strand
GTCGGATTCGGGCAGAACTCCGGTTCGGTGATCAAAGGCGTCACAGGTATCCTCCGGAACCTCCTACCCTCCTGTTTCGCCTGGCGCTTCACTACTCACAACAATTTCGGCACCAGTCTTCGTTGCTCAACCCGGCCCCCTGTGCCAGTATGGCGCGGTGGTACCGTTTCATCAGCTCTCTCCCACTGCGAAGCTGCGACGACTCCGGACGCTCGCCGAGAGGGCTCTGGCCGAATACGATCTGAAGAACCCGTCCATCGCCTACCATGGGTTCGAGACAAACCTCATGTACCGCGTGCGGACGGACTCGGGGCAGCGGTACATGCTGCGGCTTGCGTCCCCCGGTTGGCGAACGCTCGAGGATCTCTGGTCTGAGGCCGTCTGGCTCGAGGCCCTGGCACGGGACACAAGGATCCACGCCCCGCGAGTCATCCCGAACCGCGACGGCCGGTACGTCGTCCAGGCGTCGGTCCCCGGCGTTCCGGATTCGTGGTGCGTCACGTTCATGACCTGGGTGCCGGGGCGGCTGCTCGGGCACTATCTGAATGCGCCGAACCTTGCGAGGATGGGAGCCCTCTTCGCGGAACTGCATCACCATGGGATCACGTGGACGCCGCCGGCGGGCTTCACGAGCCGGAGATTCGAGCACTGGTTGTCCCGCGGGGAGCCGAATCTCATCGTCGGCGACGCGGAGAACCGCATTCCGTCCGGCGAGGCTCGTCGGACAATCGAGAGGATGCATACGGTGGTGGAGGACGCCTATGCCGCGGTGGATCGGCGGGACCTCAGGGTCATCCACTGCGATCTGTGGCACGACAATATCAAGCTCCACAGGGACATGCTCTGCCCGTTCGACTTCGAAGACACGGTGCTCGGGTATCGGGCTCATGACATTGCAGTGGCCATGCTCGATCTCCTGGAGGCAACCGACGAGGGGCAGTACGAGAAGCTACTCGGGGCGTTTCGAGCCGGATACGAGGCACATCTCGCGTGGCCTGACGAGGAGATGGAACCGTTTCAGATCGGCCGTCTGTTGTGGACGCTGAACTGGATCGCGCGGCACGAGCCCGAGTGGCTGACCGATTCGGTGGAACGACACCTGCCGGTGTTCGAGACGTATGAGAAGACGGGCCGGGTGGCGAAGCCCCGGGTGTGAAGGCAAGACGACTGCGAGGACTCTGATGGACACGGATGAACGTATCAATGACGCCCCGATTCTCGAGTTCGATCCTTCGAGAGCGGCCATCATCGAGCCCGGTCGGGCACAGCGCGACATCGCCATGCCCGATCGCTGCGTCATGACCTTCTTTGGCGAGGTCGCGCGCAAGTTCCGGGAGATGCCCGGCACACGGGCCGTCGCGACCACGCGGTGGGAGACCGCCGACATAGAGTTCCTGGCGATGGACTACCAAGGACAGGAGGTCGGGTTCGTCCACGTGCACGTTGGCGCCCCGGTGGCGGCGGGGATCCTGGAGTTCATGATCGCCTACGGAGCGAAGAAGGTGATCGGCTGTGGCGGGTGCGGAGTGCTGGACTCTTCGATCGCCGCCGGGCACGCGCTGGTGCCGACCGCCGCGGTCCGTGATGAAGGGACCTCCTACCACTACCTGCCGGCGTCCAGACAGGTCGAGCTTTCGGCCGCCGGCATCGTAGCCATCAAGACGACGCTCGACCGCCACGGGGTAGAGTACCTGGAGTGCAAAACCTGGACGACCGATGCGCCGTACCGTGAGACGGTGGAGATGGTCAGACGCCGACGGGCCGAAGGCTGCCTCTGCGTGGAAATGGAATGCTCCGCGCTGGCGTCTGTCGCGGCGTTCCGCGGAATCGAGTTCGCGCAGCTCCTTTACGGCGGCGACGATCTTGGCGGAACGGTGTACGATGAGCGGGAGTGGTGGAACAAGCTCACCGTCCGGGAGAAGCTCTTCATGCTCTCCGTGGAGGCGTCTGTCGAGATGTAAGCGGCGGCGTCCCCGTAGGGAGCCGGAGGACGGACGCCGGGGCGTTCATTTCACTTCGGACACGGGGAGCACTCATGCTACACTGGTGTCCATGCAGACGTCAGAAGGACAGCGATACTATCTCGACTCGGTGCGAGGCTCGGACGAGAACGACGGACGCGATCCGGAGCGCCCTCTACGAACGATCGGTGCGCTCAATGCGGCGCGGCCGGCATCCGGTGACCGGGTGCTGCTTCGCGGCGGGCATATCTTCTCCGGCACGCTCGAGCTTCACGGTTCTGACTTCGCCGGAGGGAACGGTGGGATCCTCATCGGGAGCTACGGCGAGGGTCGCGCGACGCTCTACGCGGGGCCGGCAGACGGGGTCGTGCTCGAAGGGCTTACCGGAGTCACGGTTGAGAACCTGGAGATCGTCGGCTGCGGCCACAACGCCGGAAGCGACGGAGCGGGCATCGCGGCCGTCGACTGTTCCGGCCTCTCCATCCACGACGTGATCGTGCGCGGGTTCAGAGTTGCCGGCATCACTGTTCGCGGCGGGAGCGATGTCCACATCGAGCGAACGACGGCTCATCACAACGGTGCCGCCGGCATCCAGGTCAGCCGCGCCACGGATCTTGCGCGGCGGATCGTCATCCGCGACTGTTCGGTCCACGATAATGCCGGCGATCCGAAGCAGCTGGACAACCACAGCGGCAACGGGATCGTGGTGGGCGGACTCGAAGAGTGCCTGATCGAGTTCTGCGGCGCCTGGAACAACGGCTACGACATGCCCCGGACCGGAAACGGGCCGGTGGGAATCTGGGGGTACGCGGCGCACCGGCTGACGATCCAGTATTGCATTTCGCACGACAACAAGACATCCCCTGGGGGTATGGATGGTGGCGGCTTCGACTTCGACGGTGGCGTCACCGAGTCGGTCCTGCAGTACAACCTCTCGTACAACAATCACGGCAGCGGCTATCTGCTCTGCCAGTACCCGGGCGCGGAACGCTGGCAGCACAACCGCTGCC
>SLST01000139.1 GCA_007130265.1 Spirochaetales bacterium | reverse complement strand
TTCTTCGCCTGCTTGTAGGTCACCCCTTTGATAATTCCGGACATGATAACCGGTCGGTCGTAGAGCTCAGTCTGCAGCTTGATGGGAAGCCCCGGCTTCGCCCTCCCGCCGACCATCACCGCGGCGCCGTCTTCTGAGATATCCACGAACCGGCACCGATACCCGCCGCCGGACTCTTCGTCCTCACTCGTATCATCGATTGAACGCAGCGCGTAGAGCCGTCCGTTCGCGTTCAGCGGGGCGCGGATGGATCCGCGCTTCTGGGCACGCACGAGGTTGTCCGCATGAGCAACGTGGAGAATAGGGAATTTGCGGTCGAGATAGTCCCCGAGCACACGGGTCTCAAACCGGTACCCGGCGTCTTCCGGGCGCCAGAAGTAGACGTTGATTTTGTGTTTCTCCCACGAAAAACCCGGCGGCAACGGTCTCCCCGTCGGATAGCTTATCGCCATATACCGACGCATGTTTTCGACGACCTTGGCGTGGTAAATACCGCCTCCCGGAAACGTGATGCGAAGCGGCTGCTGGGCCGTGATGCTGCGCGACGAAGTAATGCCTATGCGGTACTTGGGAAGATTGAACTCGACCCTCTTGCGGAAATCGAACAACTTGTTGAGGAACACGACCGAGTTCTCATCGTCTTCCTTGTTGCGGGCTCGGAAACGGATGATCGTCCCCCGAATGCACCGGTCAAGCGTCTTCTCCGACCAGAACAGCGAGGTCGGATCGCGCAGGTTGTTCTCCACGGCTACGTGTCGAAGGAGATTGAGCTCGCGGAATCGGAATCCCGACTCCTTGCCCTTGACGTAGAACTGCAGCCAGGGGAAGCCGAAGCCGCCGTTTCGCTGGACGAAAACGGTGAATGCGATAAGTAGTGCGGCGACTATGCCAAGGGCAATCAGCATCCCGGATCGGCTCTCCCTGCGTCTCACGCCACCCGCTGCGCGGCGTACGTGGCGGTCTCTGCCTCGATTCTCGACACGCCGACGTGCAACCTCAACCGTTTTCTCAGGCGCACAGATGGAGTATAACTGAGCGGTGACCGCAGGAAAAGAGTTGGCGCTCCTGTTCGCAGTCCTGTTTCTTCCCGGCATGTTCGCGCAGGCAGGGCAGATCGACCCTGGCGCGTTCGACAGCATCGCCTATCACGTCCAGATACTCGTGGTCGCGATTCCCCAGGTGCTGCTCGTCGTCGCGGTAGGTGACCTGCGACGTCCCGGTTCTGCTCGCCGCTACGGGTTCCGTCCGCCGGACCGGAGCGACCTGTTCGCGACGATCATTGGACTATCCGCCACCTGGGTCACGGTAGGGCTTGTCTCGGTCGCCGCAGGGCTCATCGGAGCAGGCACCGACGCGATGCAGCCGGCGGTGTCCTGGACGTTCGATCGGTACGAACTCATACCCCTCGCCGCGATCTCGACGCTGGCGATCGGCTACCGGGAGGAGGTCTTCTTCCGCGCCTTCGTCGCGGACCGCGCCGAAGAAGCGGGGTTCGACGCGCGTGCGGCGCTCGGTGTCGCCGCGCTCGTCTTTGCGATCGGACACGTCTACCAGGGACTCGCCGGATTCGTGGTCTCGCTCGCGATCGGAGCAGTGCTTGCCGCGGTCTACTACCGCACGAGGAGCCTCCACGGCGTCGCGATTGCGCACGGGCTGTACAACCTGCTCGTCCTGCTCGCAGCCGGTGCTGCCTGACCGAAGGCGAAGCGCTTGATGATCGAAGGAGCCCGGTAGTATATATGAGTAGTCTTATGCGCTATACGCTCGATGGATCGACGCGGGGGGACTCCCGATGAAAAGATACAGATTGACGGCGGTGCTTCCGGCGGTGCTTCCGGCGGTTCTTCCGGTCTTGCTTGTCTCGACACTCCTTGCGTCGTCGGCCGTGACCGCGCACGCGGGAGGCCGTTCGGAGCCGCGCCCCCTTCCCTCGCCGGACTCGGGGGTGGCCCCCGCGGCCGAGGACATATCCTCCGGTGACGACGATTCGGTCCCGATGGACGATGAAACCGCCGCGATCCTCTCCCGCCTCGGGATGATGCCCTTCGACGAGAAGATCCTGAGCGAGGACTTCACGCTTCCGATGCTCGGTGGTGAGAGCCTCTCACTCAGCGACTACCACGGACAGGTCGTCTTTCTGAACTTCTGGGCCACCTGGTGCCCTCCCTGCCGCGAGGAGATGCCGGCGATGCAGCATCTCTACGATGAGCTTCGGGAGGAAGGACTGGCAATGATCGCCGTCAACGTCTTCGAAGACGAATCGACGGCACAGGGTTTCATCGATGAGATGGGGTTCACGTACCCGGTTCCTCTCGACCGTGACGGGCGGGTCACGATGCGGTACGGCGTGCGCGCCTATCCGACGACCTACCTTATAGACCGCGAAGGCTACGTAATCGGCGTACGACCCGGCTTTCACGATTGGGGCACCGACGACGTCATCGCGGACATACAGAGACTGCTCGAGGGACCATGAGTCCCGCGCCGAGTCTCGCACTGACCTTCGCCGCGGGAGTCCTCTCCTTCCTCTCTCCGTGCATCGTTCCGCTCGTCCCGTCCTACCTCTCCTTCGTCGGCGGATTCGCCGCGACTGAGGCCGACGAACGAGAGATCGAACGAAAGGTCGTGATCCTTCGGACCGCGCTCTTCGTGTTGGGCTTCACGCTCGTCTTCGTGGCGCTCGGTGTGTTGTTCTCCGGATCGGCGGCGCTCTTCCGTGCGACCGGTGCGATCGTCAACCTCGTGGCCGGCTCGATCGTCATTCTGCTCGGGCTCAACGTCATCTTCGACTTCTGGAAATTCCTGAGCATCGAACGACGATTCCATCTCACCAGGCGTCCGGCCGGACACGCGGGTTCGATCCTGATCGGCATGGCGTTCGGCGCCGGATGGACCCCGTGCATAGGACCGATCCTCGCGAGCGTCCTGATCCTCGCCGGCACGAGCGGAGACGTCGGCACCGGAGTCGTCTACCT
>SLST01000159.1 GCA_007130265.1 Spirochaetales bacterium | reverse complement strand
TGGCACACGGCTTCTCGACGATTGTGCCTTCACCGCTGCACGTGGGACAGGTGCTCGCGATAGAGAAGAACCCGGAGCTACGGCGAACCTGTCCCGCGCCGCCGCACGTAGGACAGGTCTTGCTGCCGCTGCCCGGTTCCGAACCGGATCCGCTGCAGCGGTCACAGCCTATCTCCTTGGGATAACTGACCTCCGCCTTGGTCCCGAACGCAGCCTCCTTGAAACCGATTTCAAGGTCGTAGCGCAGATCGCTCCCGCGTTGAACGCTCTCGCGCCGGCCTCCGCGTCGGCGACCTCCGGTGAAGAACTGGTCGAAGATGTTTCCGAATCCTCCGAGGTCACCGAAGATGTCCTCGAAGTCACGGAACGCATGCGAGTAGTCCTGCGCACCGCCTGTGCCCATGCCTTCCACGCCCGAGAAGCCGAACTGATCGTACGCCTGCCGCTTCTTCTCGTCTGCGAGCACCTCATACGCCTCGGTTGCCTCTTTGAAACGATCCTCGGCCGCCTTGTCCCCAGGGTTCCGGTCGGGATGGTTGGCTACGGCAATCTTGCGGTACGCCTTTTTGATGTCGTCTTTGCCGGCGCCGCGTTCGACGCCGAGCACCTCATAATAGTCGCGTTTCGCCACTGTCAGCTCTTCGTCTCGTCCTCGTCCACGACTTCATAGTCCACATCCTCGGCACCGGACTGATCCTGGGCGCCGTGACCCGTGGTATCCGATGTCTGCCCCCCACCACCGTCGTCGCCGGCGTTCCCGTCGGTCGGCTGTTCCTGGGCCTGCGCCGAGTAGATCCGCTCGGCGATCGGATGCATCGCCTGGTTCAGAGCCTCAATCTTCGCGCGAATCGACTCGACCTCATTGCTCTCGATTGCGCTCTTCAGCTCGGCGATGGCACTCTCAGCAGCACTCTTCTCGCCCTCGTTGATCGTCTCCGCATTCTCACGCAGAAGTTTCTCGGTGCTGTACACGAGGCTGTCGGCTTCGTTACGCACCTCTACTGATTCCCGACTCTTGCGATCACTCTCGGCGTTCGACTCCGCCTCCTTGACCATACGGCTGATCTCATCCTCAGAGAGGCCGGAGGAACTCTCGATGCGTATCTTCTGCTCCTTCCCGGTGCCAAGATCCTTTGCCGATACGTGGACGATGCCGTTCGCGTCGATGTCGAACGCGACCTCGATCTGCGGCACGCCTCGCGGCGCAGGAGGAATGCCCACGAGGTCGAAGCGGCCGAGCGTTCGGTTGTGCGCCGCCATCTCGCGCTCGCCCTGGAGTACATGGATGCTCACCGCGGTCTGATTGTCCGCCGCAGTACTGAAGATCTGGCTCTTGCGCGTGGGAATCGTCGTGTTCCGTTCGATGAGCTTCGTGAACACGCCCCCGAGCGTTTCGATGCCGAGCGACAGGGGCGTCACGTCGAGGAGAAGAACGTCCTTGACGTCGCCACCAAGGATACCGCCCTGGATTGCGGCTCCGACGGCGACGACCTCGTCCGGGTTGACGCCCCGGTTCGGTTCCTTCCCGAACAGCTCCTTCACGAGTCGCTGAACCGCCGGAATTCGCGTCGAACCGCCCACGAGAATCACCTCGTCGATATCCGAAGCGGCCAACCCGGCGTCCTTTATCGCCTGCTGGCACGGACCGCGGGTCTTGTCGACGAGGTCAGCCACCATCTGTTCGAACTTCGAACGCGTCAGACTGTACTGGAGGTGCTTGGGGCCACTCGAGTCTGCCGTGATGAACGGAAGGTTGATGTCGGTCTGCTGCGTGCTGGAGAGTTCCTTCTTCGCCTTCTCAGAGGCTTCTTTCAAGCGCTGCAGAGCCATGCGGTCCTGAGCGAGATCGATCCCGTAATCGTTCTTGAAGCTCTCTACGAGCCAGTCGATGATGCGCTGATCGAAGTTGTCGCCGCCGAGATGCGTATCACCGTTGGTGCTCTTGACCTCAAAGACACCATCGCCGAGTTCGAGTATTGAGACGTCAAATGTTCCACCTCCAAGATCGTATACGGCGATCTTCTCTTCCTTCTTCTCCTTGCCGAACCCGTACGACAGCGACGCCGCGGTGGGCTCATTGACGATACGCTTCACATCGAGACCGGCAATCTTGCCGGCGTCTTTGGTGGCCTGGCGCTGCGCATCGTTGAAGTAGGCGGGAACGGTGATCACCGCCTCGGTCACACTCTCGCCAAGGTAGTCCTCGGCAGTTTCCTTCATCTTCTGCAGGATTGCTGCCGAGATCTCGGGCGGAGAGTAGACCTTCTCGTCAACCTTCACGCGGGCGAGGCCATTCGCCTCGGCGATCTTGTATGGCACCATGGAGATCTCCTCGGAGACCTCCTCGTAGCGCCGCCCCATGAATCGCTTGATCGAGAAGATGGTGTTCTCGGGGTTGGTTACCATCTGGTTCTTCGCCGGCTGCCCCACGAGACGCTCGCCCTTCGCGGTGAAAGCGACCATCGACGGCGTCGTGCGCTGCCCCTCGGCATTCTGTATGACAACGGGCTCACCGCCCTCCATGACTGCAACACAAGAGTTCGTTGTTCCTAGATCGATTCCGATGATCCTGCCCATATGGTACTCCTCTTCGTCCTCTCTACGGTAAAAAGATCGATGCTGTCCGCCTCGCAGGCAAGTCTCCGGCGAGGGACACTACTTCTCCGGCGCGTCCTGCGGACCGTTCGCCTGCTTCCCGGCGGCGGGCATTGACACCTTCACCTTCGCCGGTCGCAGCACCCGATCACGCAACACGTAGCCTTTCTGAAAATCCTCGAGCACCATCGACCGGTCGTGACCGGGCACTTCCTCGGTCATCATCGCCTCATGGCGCTGAGGGTCAAACTCCTCACCCGCACTGTCGAAGCGCTGGAGCTTCCACTTTCTCTCGAGCATCGAGACAAACTGCTTCTCGATCATCACGATTCCGTCGTGGAAGGCATCGAAATCCCGTGACTCCTCGCCCGATCGGATCGCG
>SLST01000302.1 GCA_007130265.1 Spirochaetales bacterium | reverse complement strand
AGATGAACTCACGATGGAACGGGTCCTTCCCGACGACACGCGGTTTGACGATCTGCTCCACGAAGCCTTTGTTGCCGCCAAGGCAATGGCCCTCAGCGCCGTCGTCGGTCACGACCGTGATCAGACTTCCGGTCAGTTCGAGGTCCCCCGGATGTGCGTGTCCTTCGGAATCCCTGCCGATCTTGCTCTGGTAGCGAAACTCCTGCACGGTGATGTCGGCGATCTTCATCTGCTCCTCCGTCATTCATCGTGTCCGGGAACAGGCTGGCAGTCAAGCAGGCGGGCTCCTCTCTCGTGGACTCCTCTCTCGCGGCCGGTTCCTCTATACTCAAGCCAAGGAGCCGACGATGAAGATCACCGACATAACGATCACGCCCTTCCGCTACACGACGGACCGCTTCAGTAACGGGGTCGCACGACCGGGAACCGAGATCATCCAGACGGTGACGACCGTGCACACGGATGACGGTGCGCGGGGACATTACCTCGGCGGAGGTTCGCACGGAGACGAGGACGGGCTCACGCTCAGCGACCGGCAATACCTCGATCGCCGGGTGAAGCCGTTGCTCGTGGGTATGGACCCGCTCGACCGCGAGAAGTTCTGGCAATGGATGTGGGTGGCCAAGGTTCCGGAGAAGGTCGTCTCCGTCGTCGACATGGCGCTCTGGGATCTCGCCGGGCGGTTAGCGGGGCTGCCGGTACACAAACTGCTCGGGGGTTGCCGCGAGAAGGTCAAGGCGTACGCGAGCACCTACCCGAACCTCGGCGCTCCGGAGGTCTATGCCGAGCACGCCGTCGCGTGCAGGCAACAAGGCTACCAGGCGTACAAGATTCATCCTTATTACTTCTGGGATCCCGAGACGAGAACGTCGGTCCCCGGACGCCCGTCGCACGTGGCGTGGGACATCGCCTGCTGTCGGGCCGTGCGCGAAGCCGTCGGCGACGAGATGGTGCTCATGTACGACCCGTGGGGCACCTACCACAGCTTCGAGGAGGCGCTCGAGGTGGGACGGGTGCTCGAGGATCTCGGATTCTACTGGTACGAGCATCCTATGCCGGAGTACCGCGTGGAGTCGTACGTCAGGCTCTGCCGCGAGCTCAGCGTTCCGGTCTGCTCGCCGGAGCTCAACGAGGGTAGCGTCTTCACCAGGGCCGACTGGATCCTCCGCGGCGCCTCGGACATGAGCCGGACCGACGTCAACCAGGGCGGCATCACCGCCGCGAGGAAGACCGTCGCTGTCTGCGAGGCCTACGGCGTGAAATGCGAGATCCACATGAGCGGCTTCGGAAACCTTCAGATTCTGGGGGCGACGAGCGGGGACGTGTGCGAGTACTACGAAAAGGGCCTGCTCGCCCCGGGAGTGAATCAGGACGCGCAGCTTCCCTACCTCCGGGAGAATCCCGCTCCCCTCGATCCGGACGGGTACGTGCGCGTGCCGCAGAAACCGGGGCTCGGGTACGAGATCGTGTGGGACTACATCGACGAGCACACCGTGTCAGCGGACAGCGCCTCATCCGTGGGCGGAGCGCCGAACGAGTAGGAGCTCGGTCGCGCCGGCCCAATGCCCGCGGCTCTACCGGCTGTGAGTCGGCTGGTTCGTGAACCGAGCCGTGTAGTGCACTCGCGGCCCCCAGCACTGATCGAGGCCGAAACCAGCCTCCGACGCGAGAGCGCGCAGCGCTCGCAGCGGGATGAAGTCGGCGTCTGTGCCAATCTCGTCGATGAGGAGCCGCCCCCCGGGGCGCAGCACGCGGGCCAGTTCGCTGAGGCAGGCCCCTGGGTCAGGGACCTCACCGAGCACCGCAACGAGAACCGCTGCGTCGAACCCGTCGTCCGGGTAGGGGAGTGATCGAGCGTCCGCGGTGCTTGTCGCGAAGTTCCTGATGCCGGCTTCGCGGAGTCGGTCTGCCGCGAGCTCGATCATCGCGGCCTGCAGGTCGCAGAGTTCGAGATGTCCCTCGGGGAACGCCCTTGCGAGGCTCGGGCTGAAGTAACCAGGTCCGCACCCGAGTTCGAGGATGCGATCGGTTGGCGAGGGGGCAAGCCGCCGTGCGAGACGGTGGGGAGACTGGAGGATCCGGCGCAGGGGGGTGAGCAGGGCACGGGCCCGGCTCGCCGGGTACACCTTGCCTCGTCCCGTCCCGAAGTCGGTCCTGTCGTGCAGAGAGTCATCGTTGCTCATCGCGACCACCTCCCGCCGGCTCTTCCCAGACGGACACGTGAAACGTGCTCTCTGTCGGCCAGACGTAACGAAACGGCATGGAGAACCGCTGAGTCCGTCCCTGGGTGATCCTGAGATGATGCGAGGTCACCCGCTGCGTCGCGAAGTCACCAAACTCAAGGGCGCTCCCTGTACCTGCGAGATCGGTCAGAACGTCGACGACCGCACGTGCGACATCCGCAGCGGACATCCGGTGATCGTCGTCGTACGAGGAAGCGATCTCCTCGTCGAAATACCCGTCACTCACGGCTCTGCCGCCTGGTCGACTCCCGGCGAGCAGAGCGCGCCAAACGCGTTGCCATAGAAGTCGCGTGAGTCGTGCCCGCCGTGCCCACCGTGCCCACCGTGCCCACCGTGCCCACCGTGCCCACCGTGCCCACCGTGCTCTGCGCCGCGATCACGCCCGCGGGCCTTCCCGCGGAGCGGAGAATCCGCGCCAAGGCGCCCCCAGGGCATGCGCGCGATCTCGCGCGGGTCGGTCGGCAGGTCCGCGAGCGTGGGCGGCATCGCGATGCGAGGGTCGCCGCCGGAAGCGCTCTGATCGCCGCCGGATCGCTGCCAGCTCTCGAGATCTTCGAAGAGCGTCGGACCGCTCTCAAAGATCCCTGCGGCGCGCCGTGACCAGAGGTGGTTGCCCTCGAAGATCGTCGTGGACAGCGGGCCGCGGATTACCGATTCTTCGCTCACCAGAATGTTATGCCGCATCACGAGGTCCGGGATGTCGTGGGTTGCGGTGACCGCATGCCGGTCGTTCACGACGAGGT
>SLST01000165.1 GCA_007130265.1 Spirochaetales bacterium | reverse complement strand
TATTTCACAATTTATTTTCACTTCTCTAAACCTCCTTAATATTTATTTCTACCCTGGGTTCCCCTATTTCAAACCTATGTTCTATCGCCTTCACCTGTTTCCAACCGTCGTTTTTTAAAACTCCCGCCATTACCAGCCCATCCAAAATAAATTTAACCCCAAAAGCAATATTATCGGGATCCGTTCTTCTATCTTGCCGAAACCAAGTGCAGGTTAACTGGATCTGGCTAAATTTAACCTGTGGAGCCATTACCGCGCAATATGCAGTCATCTCTTTTTTCTGATTAGCATATACCGCCCAGTGATGTTTGGTTCCTCTGATTATGTCGTTTAACGTAGGCAACTTCCCAGGAATAGTATAATTAACTTCCACCGAATAACCTCCTGCCACGGAATTTTGGCTTATTTTCTTTTAGCTTTTCAACTGCTGTTTTGAGTTTCCCCAATTCCTTGAACCGCTCAAAGTCATCTTTTCCCATTTTTTTTATTTCATTTTTAAGATATTCTTCAATAATTTCTAAAGGTTTCATCTTCCCCACTCCTTCCAGCCTGGCAAAGGCCCATCCTTATCCTCTAACATCTGATCTCTAAAATATAAATAATCCGCATACCAAACGAATTCTAATTCCCCGGTTCCGGGCCCACTTCGGTTTTTTTCTACTATTATTTTTGCAGGAGTAGCAAACCCTTCTTCTTCCTTATCCCGCCAGACGAACACCACGCTGTCTGCAATTTCTTCTATGTTACCGCTGTCCCTTAATTCTGATAAGTCTGGCCTTGCCTTATGTTTTTTCTCTTTCCCCCTGCTTAATTGACAGCCAAGAATAATAGGAATTTCTAATTCGCCTGCCAAGTTTCTTAACTCTAAAACTACATCACCAACCGCCTTTGCTAAATTATTCCTGCTGTCGTACTGGATCATCTGTAAGTAGTCTATAATCACCATATCCAACCCTTCCAATTCCCTGTATTTCCTTCTTATGATTGCCTTAATCTGGTTAACAGATAACCCTCTTTGCTGGTTAATCCATAGATCTTTTTCGTATAGCCTATTAATCGCCAGGTTAATATTATCCCTATCTACCCGAGTTATAGACGCATTATATTTACTCGTTGGAACTAAGGAATTCTGGGCGACAACTCTTTCTGCAATTTCCTTAGCGTTCATTTCCAGGCTCATCAGGTAGATTTTATAGTTATCTCTTTTGATTAAATTATGTGCTATATTGAGGGCGAATGCAGTTTTACCCATTGAGGTTCTTCCTGCTATTACGGTTAACTGCCCTTTTCGAAAACCTCCAAACTTATAATCAAAGGCAGGGTAGCCTGTATATATCCCCCTGGTTTTTTTCCTGCCTTCTGCTAAGTCATTAATTTCGGTAAAAAAATCCATCATAGCTTCTGCAAGTTTAAACTCATGTTTCTGTTTTTTCTCTTTAGCAGTAGCTGTAAAAATTATTTCCTGGACTTCATCCGATAGTTTTTCTATGTTATCTTCTTCCCTCATCTTTTCTGTTATATCGATTAAGGCCTGGTTTATTCTTCTTTTTACCGCCATTTCCCTCACCCTGTTAACTAAATCCCCGAACTCGGAAGGAACGGCAATAATATCCTGAATCACTGTTTCGGGATCTATATTTTTATCTTTTAGGTATAGCCATAATTTAGACTGGGAAGGTTTTTTATTTTCTTTATAGCATTTTTGGAAAAATACAAATATCTTTTTAGCCCTATTATCTGTTAAATCAGATTCCGAAATATTTTCAAACAGGTCGTCTACCAGGTTATTATTTTGTACCACTGACATAAGCAAGGTTAATTCCGCTTCCGGATCGGCTAATCTCATTATCAATTTCCTCCCGTTACATTATTATAAAACTCACTCATCTCCTTTTTTTCCTTGTCTTTTTTCCGCTGCTTAGTTTTTTCTTTTTCCAGGGACTGAATAACCCCATCCCTTCTGGCCCAGTTTAAAATAGTATGATAGTGTGATGCGTATTTTTTCGCCTTCTTCGGGAACTGTTGAATGTAGTCGTTTAACCTGTCGATATATTCCTCCCTTTTATCCTGCAATCTATCCTCTAGCTTGTTATGTTCTTCAAGAGTTAGTTTGACGCATTTGTTTTCGCCAAAATGTTTTGTGGGGGATATATCTTTGTCTGTTTCTGAATCTGAATCTGAATCTGTTTCTGAATCTGAATCTGTTTCTGAATCTGAATCTGTATTCGGGTTGGTTTCTTGTTGGTTTCCCAACTGTTCCTTAACTGTTTCCCGTTTGTTTCCCAACCCTTCCACAATGGTTTCAAAGTGCTTGGCAGCATAGACTTTAACGAATTTCAAGAATTCTTCTATTAAGTTATTATCAGGCAACTCCTTAATTCTACTATTTATACCTTTTGCCTGGTTTTTATTTTGAATAGTATTATACTTTAAATAGTTCGGGACAAGTATTACGGAACTGTCTGGACAACGGTTTATTAAACCCTTTTCTAACAGTTCAGAAACCCTTTTTTGGGTTTTACTCCCGCTCCATTGCAGATCATAAGATATATACATATCGGGAAGAAAATAAAAGCCTACCATATTGCTGTGTGGCGAAGATAGGATATATAGATATAATAATTTAGCTTCTTCAGATAACTCCCGAACTTTCTCGTCGCGCCATATGCGGGTTGCTAATCTCATATACCTCCCTTCCATGATTATTCCTCCTTATCTTCGCCTTTCAATAATTCATCTAACCTTTTCTGGTTTTCTTTGTTGGGCTTACTTATCCCCGCTTCCCATAATCGATAGGTGCCCAGGCTGACTCCTAATTTCCTTGCCATATCCCATTGCGTCATATTTCTTTTAACTCGTTTTTGCTTTAAGCCGTTCATCATTTCATTGCTTTCGAATTCATAAATCATTTTCCAACCCTCCTTAGTATTAATATTAATAATATTATAACCCTTTTTGCCTTAAAAGTAAACCCTTTTTTTAAGAAAAC
>SLST01000365.1 GCA_007130265.1 Spirochaetales bacterium | reverse complement strand
GACCTCGAGCTCCCGCCACCCGGCGGTGAGAAGCGCGACGCCGCCCTCGGCGACCGTCGCCGTGTCGCTGCGCGCGCGCAGTGTCAGGGTGGCGGTCTCGGACCACGTTTCCGAGGGGCCCGCCGGGCGGTAGTAGAGGCGCAGCGCCCGGTAGTCGGTTGCGGGTACCTCGGCGGCCCGGCTGACCGTGATCTCTTCGCCTGGGTCGAGATCGGACCACCTGATTGAGAGCAGCTGCGGGTCGACGCCCGGTTCGCTGAAGCGCGAGGCGACCTCGGGGAAGGCCTCCGACAGCCGCGCGTCGTCGTACGCCGGGTCGTCGTGCCTGCGCTCGGAGACGTAGACGCGCGGCGGGACCGGTTGATCGATCGGATATCGTACCGAAAACGCCGACCCTCGCGCCTTGATCTCACCAACGAGGACCCGGCCCGACGCCGCCTGCCCCTCGCTCGAGGTGAGCAGGAAGCGCACCGCGCGGGTCTCCTGCAGCCGACGCGCTTCGGCCGCGGTGATCTCGATCTCTGCCGGACCGGCCCAGCCCCCGGGCGTGGCGGTGCTGAAAACCCTCCTGGTGAGCACCATGTCCGCAAGCTCGCGGTCGAGGACGCCGGATCCCGTTGCGTCCTCGGTGTAGGTGATTCCGGGCGGCGGGATCGTCCCGGTAAGCAGGGTGATGCCGGCGGCTTCATCACGAAACGAGAGTCCGTTTGACCCCACGTCGATCCCGCCGTCGCCGTCGAGGTCCTCGCCGATCGCACCGATCTGCAGATAGAGGTCGCTCTGCCCGGTTGCCTCGAGGACGCGGTAGGGGACGATGAGCGTACGGACGTTCGAGAGGTCGGTGCCACGTCCGCCGTCGACGCGAAGCAGGCCCGCGACCCAGGTGTGGGACTCGTCCATCTCGTACTCGAGGACGGCCGCCGTTCCGGAGTACTCTCCGTCGGCCGAGCGGGCCGGGTAGGGGCCGGTGCGGCCGCCTGTGTCATACGGGAGCCGGGGCGGCAGTGGGTCGACGTTGTACGGGAGCAGGGTGCGACCACCGGTCAGGGTCGTGTCGTAGAAGTCGCGGTAGTAGAGTCGCCCGCGGAGGTTCGGCGCGAGGGGGCGCGACGGTGCGCTCGGGTTCGTCGCCGGGGGCGACGAGGCGAAGAGCGCGGTCGCGACGATCGGGATCGCGCGGCTCGCTTCGTTCATCCCGGCAATCCGCAGCGCGCCGCTCGTGTCAGCGGATGCGAGCGACACGGCGCCGCGAATCTCGCCGCGGAGCTCACCGCGACGCCCGCCGGGCGGGTGCGACCGCCAATCCCTGCTGTCCGTACGGATTGCGCCCGACAGCGTCAGGATTCCGGGGTACTCACCGGGTCGGGTTGAAAAGCCCTGACCCGGAGGCGTCCACTGACCTCCGAGGGCGAGCTCGGCGCTGTTTCCGGGAGCCAGGCGAAAACGGTTTCCGATCGCGAAGAGCAGATCGCCGGATTCGGCGGCGGACGTGGAGCGGTACTCGACAACAACCACGTCGCCGGTCTCGAGAGGCCGGTCGAACACGACCTCTCCGTCGCTCCTTACGGTGAAGGCGGTCTCCCTCGTGCCGTTGCGCGTTACCCGCACGCTTCCCGGCACGAAATCGCCGGGGAGAACGATGCGGCCTGTCGGGCTGACGCTTCGGAGGACCAGCTCCGGCGTCTGCGGTGGGGCGCTCGGCGCCGGGCCGTAGAGTCGGGGCACCGGGTTGTCAACGCGATCGGAGGCGAGCGGATAGCGGTTCTCGTAGGCGCGCGGGTCGGAATCGGTTCCCTGCACGATGAAGCGACCTTGCGTCGCCGAGCGGATGAACCGCAGTGTTGAGCCCACCGGTCGGCCTGCGGGTGTTTCGAGGACGATGGCGCTCGGTTCGTCAACGGTGCGGTAGACGGCAGCGAGCGCGAATGGCGCAAAGCGGCCCGGCTGGTGGAGGAGAAAGCCTTCGTTGCCGTCGATCGTGACGGTGAAGTCGCTCGCAAGGTAGTCGCCGTGGAGCCCCTCCGGATCGAAGAGGGGGGCGTAGGAATACTCAATTGAGGCAAACGAGAAGTCACGACGGTCGTCCGGATCGGGGGTGGCGTCGGCATCGAGCCCGAAGAACGCGCCGGCCCCAAGGGACGAGTCTCCGACCGGCACTCCGCCGGTCTCGTAGTACGCGACGACACGCGTCTTTGGCGCCGTGTCGAAGCTGAGCGTACCGTCGGTGAGGGAGAAGCTCGCCTCCCGGTGCAGGTCGAGTGCGCGGTATTGTCGGCCGTCGCTGCCGATGCGTCCGCCTTCGGCGACCTCGACGTAGACGGTCAGGAAGTCGAGGTTGCCGTCCGGCAGAACGAAGTGTTGGTCCCGCTCGTAGTCGATCGCCGCGATGCGCGATTCGCCGACGATTCCGCCGCCCGCGTAACGTATCTCGGCCTTCTCGGAGGGAGCGAGTCGGGCCATGAGCTCGTGCTCGCTCCACGGGGTCTCGAAGGCTGCGCTCATACCCGGGGCGTTGCGGCCTCCTGACGGATCGGCTTCGCCGAACCCCAGATACGGGTACCCGCCGATACCGATCCCCGTGTTTCCCACGAGTACCGATCGGACACTCTCCCCCTCGCGCCCCTCGTATCCGAGGAGGATGGTCGACCGGTCGAGGTCTTCGGCGATCGAAGTCTCGAAGAAGTAGCGCTCGAGGAGCCAGAGCGACAGAGTCATGTCAGGACGGTTGAAGTAGGGAAGCGGCTCGAGACCCGGAAAGAGGAATCCAGCGGTAACCGTTGCTCCGGTGTCGGCCCGGTTCGAGACGATCCACCCGATCCCGGGTGCGATCCCGGTCGTCCATGATCCGATCGCGTAGAACGATACATCGGCGTCGCCGATCGAAAAATCGAGCAGCGTCGCAGGATCCTCTTCCTCGAACGGGTCCGGAAGCGGTTGAGCGGCTACGTTCCACGCCGTGAGGAGTGCCGGTACGAGGAGGGCTATGCGGAGTGACACGTGGGGTATACTATTGTGGCGCCATAGTCATGTAAACGCGAGACGTTTCCGAGACTTGAAGGAAGAGGGGAGAATGGGCGCTGATCTCGGGGTTGGCCGCGTTCGGGTCGTCGCACGATGAGAGTCTATCACGGCTCGAGTCACTCTGCGGGATGTTGGGGCTTCGTGGAGACAACCTTCATTTTTTCCGATTTTGTCGATAAGCTCCTGGACGGGTGGTGAGATGAGTAGAACACGCGCATTTCTCGAGAACGTTGTCATCGTCGCGATCGTGCTGGTACTCGTGCAGACGCTTGTCGATGATGTTGCGGTGCTCGCCGGGTGGCCCTGGGCCGCTCGGCTTGTGCTGCTTTTTGTCGGTGTGGGGCTCGACGTCTTCTTCACCGTTGAGTTCCTCACCCGTCTGTACGTTGCCTATGTCAACCGAAGGGCTGCAATCTACTTCTTCTACGAGCGCGGCTGGATCGACCTCATCGCCTCGATACCGGTCCTCCTGTTGACTTCAGGACCCGCGGTCCTCGCGTATTGGACCGGGTCGGCGATGGTCGTGGGCGCAGCCCGGATGGTTAACGTGCTGAAGGTCGTGAAGGCGATCCGTATCGCGCGCGTCCTGCGGCTGTTGCGTCTCCTGAAGGTTTTCGCGCGTACCGGTGACACCGAGTCGTGCATGACGCAACGGCACGTGGCGAAGATCGCGACGATCGCGGTAACCGTCATCGTCGCGGGGGCTCTGGTGCTCAACGTGGGACTCGGTCTTCTGAATGTCCCGGGGCTCGAAAACCGCCACCAGCGACAGATGGTTCGCCTGCTCGATCGCGTGCAGGGCTACGATCTCACGGAAGTCGCCGGCGTTCAGGCGGTCGAGGAGCTGGCCGCCTACGATGAGTCGCTTCTGCTCGTTCAGCGTGCAGGGAGGACGGTCTACTCTCGGTACGACACGGCGCACTACGACACCTATTTCGGACCGGCGGACTACGGGTTCAGCGAGCGCGAAGGCGTGCGGGTGTTCGTCGATGCTCGACCGCTGAATCAGCACCACAGTCGAACGACTCTCATCTATCTAGTGATCATCGTGGTGCTGATCATCTGGTATCTGCTCTACTACACTCCTCACTTCGTGCTTACCATCAGTGATCCGATCCATGTCATGTCGCGCGGGATGAGCGAGAAGGGGTACAATCTCGAGGTCGAAGTCCCGTCGCTCTACCGTACCGACGAGATCTACCGACTGGGGCGACTGTACAACGAGGTCTATCTGCCGCTGAAGGACCGGGTGAGCCCCGGCGAAGAGTCGGGCGCAGCTGGTCGGCACGCTGATCGGGCAGAGGACATCCTGGACGAGTAGCATGATCGTCTCCATGATCCAACTCATCATCGAGCTGCCGGAGATCGGTTCGATCAAGGACAAGCGGCGGATGGTGAATTCGCTGAAGGAGAAGCTGATACGTCGCTACCGGATATCGGTCGCGGAGATCGACCTCCAGGAGAGCCTCTCCTTCACCCACATAGGCGGCGCGGTCGTGTCCAACTCGCGCGAGCACGGAGAGCGGATCATGCAGAAGGCTCTGCATTTCGTCGAAGAGGAGTGTCTCGGACGAATCCAGGACGTTCAGATCGTCAGCGAGCGATTCTGAGGATCGCGACTAGTCGAAGGTCGGAACGAGGTAGAGATCCGGAAGACGTCGCTCACCGCCTGTCTCGAGAGCGTCCGGGATCTGATCAACGCTCGTTCTCGCGACTGCAAAGAAGTGTCGAAACGGCTCGTACCAGGTACTCTCAACGCGGATCTCATATTCGAAGCTCCCGTCGATCCCTTCACGTTCGGCCGGCACCGGCTCAGGCCAGAAAAGGTAGGTTCCGGCCGTATTCACCACGATCGGGTACGGGTTCTGCCAGCGCGAATCGATCATTGTGACGAGGCGGCCATTCTGAAGCAGCTGGATCTCGACGTCTGAAATGAGCTCGAACGTCGTTCCGTCAAAGAGCCGACCCTTGATCGTAGGCAGGTAGAAGTGAGGTCCGGTTACTGATCGAACGTAGGTGTGCTCTTCGCCGTAGAAGGATCTACGCACGGTACTGACTCGCCGCAGCCCCTCGTGCGCGAGCGCGACCATGTCCGCGAAAAACTGGGCGTCCTGCGCGAGCGCGAGCTCAGTGTGAGCCTGTCCCCGCTGTGAGCTGACGTAGCGCTGAGGAATCCGGTTCAGCACAAAGCAGGCGGCATCCATTCTGCATTCGGCCGACGTGCAGTACATGGGGCTCTCAGACGCCTCGTCCTCCTCGCATAGGTCGTCCACGATTCTGAGGACTGCCTCTTCCATGAGATTGTGGATAACCAGCGACTTATGCGTTGCCACCAGTTGCCCCTTTCCCGAGCTCGCTCTTGAGCTCGAGGAGATCCGTCAGCGATTCGATCGCATCGCGGTAATCGCGGACCGTCTCTTTGAGGGCGTAGTAGTTGAGTCCGGCGTAGTAGATCTTGCCGAAGACCGTGAACGTGATCTCTTTCGCCGCTGTCTGGAGCGTGTAGTAGCAGCCGTACTCGTAGCAGATCTGCATCATCTCTTCGATCTTGCCCTGCACGAAGTCCGCAAGGTTGCTCGAGAAACTGAAGCTGTAGGCAAGCTCGAGAAACTTGCTGTCCCGGTCTATGTAGATCGCTCCCTGAAACCCGTCGCCGCTCTCGAATCCGGCGGAGTAGGTCTCCTCGAGGTACTCGCCGTCGAGGGTCTCAAAGCCGAGCTCGCGAAGCAGCACGCTCACTCTCCGGACCCGTTCCTTCATCAGTTTAGAGTGTTTCATCCGCAGGCTCTCGACAGATCTTACCGCAAGGAGGTTCGATAATCAATGAGTTCCCGTCGTCGCGTGGGCCAGCAACTCGTGCGGGCTGGACAGCGACGCAGCCACCGACGGCTCGAGCACGAGTCGTATTCGACGCAGCGTACGCGTGAAGTCCTCGACGACCGCAGGCGTGAACACTGTCCCGGCGTCGGGGTAGTCAATCACCTCCTTCCCGTCCAGCACCGGGAAAGCGACCTCGAAGCTCACCGCCTCAGGGACGTCCAGAATGACGTCACAGGAGTTGACGTCGCGTCCGGTTTCCTCGCGGATGATGCCTGCAAGTCGCCCGGCGGCGGCACTCCGAGCTTCGAGCCGCTCGAGCGAGCGGTGCGTCGGGGAGGTGTCGTCGAAACCGACGTCGGCTGCAGACACGTAGAGCTGCCGGTCGTGCACGCGGCGTATGAGGTTGAACGGCTCCTCGCGGCGTGCTCCAAAGTCGGCGAAGAAGCTCTCGTCGGTGTGTCCGTAGAGTTGCGACTCGGTGATGCTGCCGTCGGTCAGTCCGCGGTACAGGCCCTCCTTGATCATGGCCGTCGCCACGCGTACGTCTCGATGCCAGTACACGGCCCGGTACATCTGGTACTTGCTAAACAGGATGTTCTCCACCGCGGAGATGCCTGATCGTTCGAGCGCCACGCTCTGCTTCCCATTCGGCCGAAGCCGACTTATCGCATAGTCGATGTCCTGAGTGCCGTAGGGCACGCCGCAGTAGTAGGCGTCCCGGTTGAGGTAGTCGAGTTTGTCCGGGTCGAGTGATCCCGATAGGAGCCGGCGGAAGAGTTTCACTTCGCTGAGACCGCCGTCGTCCATCGACTCGTCGATGATCCTCGCAACGATCTCGGGGTCAACGCGAGCCTTCTCGCGCAATCGCGTAGCCAGCGGACCGTCGAGCACCATCCGAGCGGCGATCCTCTCGTGCTCCTCCAGCGGCAGCTCCTTGAGGCTGTGGGTAAACGGATAGTGTCCCAGGTCGTGGAAAAGGGCCGCGCAGAGATAGGCGGTCACGTACTCGCGGGAAATCGTGGGCGTCTCGTCATAGGTGAGCAGGGCGCGGATCATGCGCTTTGCGATGTGGTACACGCCGAGGCTGTGCGCGAGGCGCGTGTGCGTGGCTCCAGGGTAGATGAGGTGCGTCGGGCCGAGTTGTCTGATGCGGGAGAGCTGCTGAAACTCGGGTGAATCGGTGAGCGCGGAAAGCCCGTCGGAAAGATAGATGTGACCCCACAGGGGGTCGCGTACCGGGGTGGTGAAATCCCGATCGAGATACCAGATCACGTGATCCTTTACATCCATCTGCGGCCAATCTATAGTAACCCCAACAGTGCGTCCAGCAATCTCAATCATCATCATCTGCGGTGTACTCCTCCTTCAGGCCGTCACGCTCGGGTGCGTCCGTGCCGAGGCCGACGGCGAGGCGGTGACCCGGACTCCTGCGGCAGAACCGGACGAAGAGGTGCCGAGCGACGAGCCGGCAGACGGGGTGCCGATGCGGCTGACCGAAGCCGGTGCGCAGCGCAGGTCGCCGGCGACCTCCCCGGCCGCATCGCCGAGCGCCGCATCGGCATCCACGATCGACCCGCGTGACACGGCTTTCGCCGGTCATCGGCTTGCGACGCCCCCGCTCTATCCGTCCGACTTCCGCATCGGGAGCCTGCGAACCGAAGGACTCTCGGCGGCCGAACACGATGCGCGACTGACGGCCCGACAAATGCTGCTCGAAATCGGTTCGGGCATGATTCCAGCCTCTTTCTCGTTCGCGCCGACCGGGGCGCGACGCGTCGTCGAGCGAGTCGCGCAGAGTGATCGCTCGTGGTCGACCGTTCGCGTCGGCAGACCGACAGGAGTCGGAGCCGGCGAATACTCGCTTCCGTTCGTCCTTCAGGGTGAAGAGGGACGCTGGGAGGGCGAGGTCGTTCTGGAAAGGGCGGATGGTGAGTGGTATACTTTGGATATTCAGGCGAGTTGGTTGAGTAGGGAGGCGGTCGTCTTCTCCGTCCCCGGCGGTCGTACGCCGGGATCCCGTTGGTGACCGGAGGGTCGAGTGGCGCATGAGATCAAGCGGATAGAGAAGGAGTTCATCCTGAAGAATGTGCGCGAGCAGCGTACGCCGCTTGAGTTGCACGTCGGTCCCGAACGACTTCAGGCGATGATCGAGAGGATGGACGAGGAGCGAATCTGGATGCGGCTCGTCGACCGCGTCTTCCCCTCCGACACAACGAGCATCACGGTGTTCTTCCGTTTTCGCAACAATCCCATGACCTTCACGAGTCGTGTGATCGAGCACACCGACGAGGTGGCCGAAATCGTGCAGCCGGCCGAGCTCTTCCGCGACCTCTCCCGGAGTTTCGAGCGAATCAAGGCGCCTGCAGACGTGAGCGTGTCCTTCCTGTTCAAAGGGAAACAGGTGCGTCTGGATTATCCGGATTCGGATCAGTACGAGCCGGCCGACGACCCGGGTGTCGATCCTGGTTTCGACGCCTCGAAGGTTTCGGAGTTGCTCCGGGCGTTTCGTGAGCGGGCCGCCAGGTATGCTACCGAGAACAAGATCGTCATGTTTCGTGAGCGGAAACCGGAAAGCTTCCAGGAACGGCTCATCGGCCGGTCAGGGAAGATCCTCGTGCTTCCTTTCTACGCGGTTGAGGCGCAGATACGTTCTCCACAGGCGCGCGAGCGGCTGCTCAGCCAGGACGAGATCATCGCCATCAAAGCGGATGAGGGCGACGACATGTTCAGCGTCCTTGAGCAGCTTGGAAAGATCGTTGAGTCCAATCGAGCACGTCGACTCTGGCACGAGCTGTACTGCCCGGTGCTCTATCGTCAGTATGTCGTCGGCTACCTCTACCTGATGCGTTCGGATGCCGATCAGGAGCGGTTCGAGCCGGGGGTCTTCGATTTCGTCCTCCAGTTCGGACGAGTTCTTGCGTACTCGCTGAAGGTCAACGGGTATTTCAAGGCCGAGCCACAGATCGATGAGTTCGGTGCTGCGGAGCTCATCGACATTTCGGGTTCCGGCGTGCTTTTCGGATGTCCGCCGGACGGACCGGACGTGCTGCTCTACACCGACCTCGACCTGAAGATATCGCTCGGCGCAGAGACGATTCATGCGAAGGGGCGGGTGATGCGCAAGTATCACGACTCCGGGCGAACCTACATCGCGATCCAGTTCATCGAGCTCGATCCTGACGATATGGAGAAGCTGTTCCGGCAGATCTACGGTGACGACTATCGCGGGGATGTCGACTCGGTGGGGGTGGCCGACCTGAAGAACATGCAGGTCGATGAGTGGTGACATTCGGGCGAGAATGTAAGGGGGGCAGCCGATGTATACGCTCGCGGTGGAAATACACGGGCTGCGGCAGCTCAGACGCCTGCAGCCCGATCTCGTCCAGGATATCAGACGACGCGTCATCGCTGCCGTAGAGGTCCATCGCGGGACCTTTTCCGCCGAACACGGCGGTCTCTGGGTTTTCAGCTTCGAGGGTGTGCAGCCGGAGGACCGGCAGGGCGTTCTGGCCGCGATGAACCAGACCGCGACCGTGCTCGCTGCCCGTGAGAGCGAGCTCTCCGGGTGGGGCGTTCTGCTAGACTACCTCGAGTGTCCGGTTGCCGACGCTGTGGGAGCCATCCGCGACGCGGTGCTCGGTATCTATGAAGACAATGCCGTCTGGCTCGCGCCTGCGGCATACACCTTGCTCTCTTCTCACCTGGCGACCGAACCCTGCGACCTCGGCGGTAGATCGCTCCATCGTGTTCTCGGGAATCTCGGCCACGCATCAGGCGATGTCGGTTCGGTGCATGAGCTTGCCCGGTCGGAACGCTCTGTGGATATGGTTCTCGATGCGCTCGCGATGGACGAGCTTGTCGGTGGTATGCTGATGGTCGTGTCCGGCGACCCGGCGGCCAACCGGGTCAACGTCAGGGCAGCGCTTGCGGAGTTGATCGGTTCGTCGCCGGCGGTTCGGTGGCTCGAGGCTGAGCGATGCGAAGGCGATCCGCTCGGGTCGCTCGTCTCTGCGTTCACCGCGCTCGACGTGCATGAGACGCGATTCTGGTTGAACGAGGTTGAATGCGCAGTCTGGGACGAACGGGTCCCGTTGGTCGATGCAGCCGCCTCCGGAGACGCCGGTTCTACGCTCGCGGACTGCCGCGACGCTGATGTGCTCATCGCCTTCGAACTCTACCTCGCAGCCTATGTGCGACGCGCCGCCGATGCGCTTGTCCCTCCGTTTCTGGTCTGCCACGAGATCGATCGCTGGTCACCGTCATCGATCGATGCACTCGCCCGGATCGCCGGGAGGCTGCCGGTGCACACGGGCCAACCGGGGCTGGTTCTCGTGGGTACATCCGCGCGCGCCGTATCGACCGCCGGAATCTCGTCCATGGTCCGACACACACTCCGGTTGCCTCGGCGCGAGATCGCCGAGTTTCGCGAGCGCTCCGGCGCCGTGGTGAACTGGGAGCGACTCGCAAGGGTGACACAGCTGCGAAGCGCCGCTGTAGCACACTACCTGTCCCAGGCCGACCATTGGGACAGTCTAACCGACGTCGGACTCCAGGGGGTTACTGATGCAGACCTCGCCTGGAGGGTCGTGGCAGCGGAGGATTCGGAGTTTCAGGAGCTGATGCTTGCCGCTCACTACGTCGCGTCGATGATAGGCCACGACCAGTTCATCGAGGTCGCGGTGAAACTCGGGCCTGACAGAAAGCGGGTTCGAGCCTTCCTGTCTCGCCTGCAGTTCCTGGGGCTGATCGAGGATCGTGAGGAGCCGGTCCTCTGCTATCCTGAACACCGGGGCCGTCTCGAGACTCTCCTTGGTAGGGCCGCAGGAACCGTCTACTCGAAGGTTGCCGGAGCGCTGCTCGATCTCGTGGAGGCGGATCACACCGCGGTGACCGAATCGATCGTCCGGTTTCTGACCCGGCTCGGTGAGGGCCGTTGCGTTCCAAAGCTGTTTCACGCGCTGTTGACGCGTCTGATGAGCGAACGAAGGCTGGATGAAGCGCACCGGCTTCTCTACGATGTTGCGACTCCGCGCTGTTCGAACACTGCGGTCTGCGCCTGTCTCCAGGGAGTGCTGATAGCGGGTCGGCTTCGCCACTCGCTGCTGCAGGGTAACACGCAGGCGGCCGAGCGCGCATCGGTTGCGGCCGACCGGCTGAGCGAGGACGCAGTCTGCCGCGAGATCTCCGCCGACCTGCTGGTCCAGAAGTCCAGGCACGCCTTTGTCGCGGGGCAGCTAAAAGAGACGGTCGTGACCCTGAAACGGGCGACGATGCTGCACCAGGAGGTTGATGACAGAGTCGGGCTCGCGAGGGCGAATCTCGACTTCGGCGCCGTCCTGCTTGCTCAGGAGGACCTGCTCGGCGCGAGGGAGTACTTCCTGATCGGCACGCAGGAGGCCGCCGACAGTGGCGACTCGTTCGAGCAGGTTCGAGCAGTCTACCTGATGCTAGTGGCCGATTTCGTCTTCGGCAATCTCACGCAGGCGCTCGCGAGGGCCGAATCGCTTGCCGACCGAGCGTGCGCCCTCGGGATGCGGGAGATGCAGCTGTTTGCGCAGTTCGCGCAGGGCCGAGTCGCCTTCGAGTTGGGACGCTATGACGAGGCGGTGGATTGTTTCTCTCGCGGTCGTGCTCGAGCGCGGCTCTACGGGTTGTCCCAACCGCGCGTCGTTCTCGAACGCTGGCTTGCTCGGGGCCTCCTGTACGACGGGAGGCTGAAACGCGGGATGGAGTTGCTTCGGGATCGATCGCACGATGCCGAATCGGCGCTCTTCCTTGCCGAAGGGCATCTCTTTCTTGGAGAGCATCGG